>NZ_JBLZQF010000010.1:0-177996 GCF_049199325.1 Rahnella sp. PD4
CCCTGCGGGAATCACATAGGAATGAAGACGACGTCTGGCAACATGTTGTAGCATCTAAAAAATGACTACGAAGACGACAAAGACCCCATCTGATCCAGATATTGACTGATTAGACGACAAACGTGTCCACCGGATTTACTGTCTTCTCAAACTGAATTTTCGTCGTAAGGGTAAACAACGCCCGCCGGTGCGCAATCCGGCTCCGCTGGCAACGTCGGAAACACTCAACCAGAGTTGGTCGATTGATTTTATGCACGACGCGCTGACATGTGGCCGACGTTTTCGGACTTTCAATGTCGTTGATGATTTTAACCGTGAGGCTTTGGCGATAGAAATTGACCTGAATATCCCGGCGCAGCGTGTCGTCCGGGTGCTGGAGAGGATAGCGGCAAACCGTGGATATCCGCTTAAGATGCGGATGGATAACGGACCGGAACTTATATCACTGGCTCTGGCGCAATGGGCCGAAGAGCATTGCGTGATGCTGGAATTTATCAAGCCGGGTAAGCCAACACAGAATGCGTTTATAGAAAGGTTTAACCGAACGTACCGGACCGAAATACTGGATTTTTATCTGTTCAGAACACTGAATGAAGCACGGGAAATAACGGAGCGCTGGCTGAATGAATATAACAGTGAGCGGCCCCATGAATCCCTGAATAACCTGACGCCGGAAGAATACCGGCTGATGGCTGAGAAACCGGAAATCTCAAAAAGTGTGTGGAACTAAAGCTGGGTTACTTACATTTGCCCGTAAGCCATTCAAGGGGTCCATAGCATCCAACGTATGTCTGCATGGTACTGGCGTTTTGAACATCAGAGAATGCCGTATTCTTCTGGTTTAGGGTTCAGAGCCATAACCTAATCTGACTGGCAACTTTGTGTCAGAAGCTGCCGTTTGAATTAGTCCACAAAATAAGCGATACTTCGTACCGAAAACTTGATAGTTTGATGTGTGAAATTATTCGGCGGCGGATTCCATGTCAGACAGTAAGAAATCTTTCACATCCCAAAATAGTTTGGAGAATCGCGAAAATCTGGATGAATCCAGTTCAGGAACGATATCTCTAGCGAACTCCAACTTGCCTCCTGAAATTTCTCTTGTTTCTGGAATGTCACTCTTTCTTGTATCAATCACCAAGCCAGGCCCATTTTTTATCCTGATCTCTAAGTCAGGATATCTTAATTTAAGACCATGTCCCTGTTCGTTTTTTTTGTTTAGCACATCATCATCAAAAAGGAATTCTATGGAGTAGTTTTGCATCTCCACATATTTTTCTCGATCTTTAGAAGCGGGTATCAACATCGCCCCTGCGCGACCGCTCTCAGAAAATTTTCCTGGCTTAGCGTACTTTCCTTCACCTCTATTTCTAAAATATTTTGGGAGTTTTTTGTAAGCATCAACTCCTTCTCGATCATTATCAAATAGAGCCAGTGCTGGATAGGCATTATCCTTTCTTACAGTAGATATGAAGCTGGAAAGCGTTTGTGCTCCCCCGGAACCACCCTTAGCCCCTCCAGTTATATCGCATTCTTTTATCAAGAATGGCATTTCATGATCTGGAAAAAGTTTGTTATAAGCAGTGTTTAAGATCATGCGATCTGTTTTCCCCTCCACATATAGCACTGGCTTTGTAACTTCGCTCAATCCACGCCTTAATGCAATAAGCTCTTTGTGAGAGTTGCTTAAAAGCTCATCCTCAGGTGACCATTCTGTCTTTAGAGCTTCCTCAGTTAAAAAGTGCTGACTCCTAATCATTGGATCATATTCT
Organism: Rahnella sp. PD4; assembly: GCF_049199325.1. Taxonomy (NCBI): domain Bacteria; kingdom Pseudomonadati; phylum Pseudomonadota; class Gammaproteobacteria; order Enterobacterales; family Yersiniaceae; genus Rahnella; species Rahnella sp. PD4. The sequence continues at coordinate 1,773 of NZ_JBLZQF010000010.1, forward strand.
TCCCGTATGTTGTATCTGCTATTTATCCGACTTTGTAGTTCACTCCATCTGTGCTTTCTGATCAACATAAATATATGGCTTGGTATATGAAAAAGATCCCATGTTAACAACTTCATTATATCAGCCATGTCTGCAGGGCGTTTATATTCAAAAACTATATCAAGCATTTCTGTGATTAGAATTCTACCCGAATCGTTAACCCACAAATCTGTTCCGTAGCCGTACTCGTGCAAGTCCGAAGCTTCAAAACTCTTGAATATCATGCTCAGCAGAGAGCCTGGAATATGGATATCTGTAATGTCTTTAAGCATCCTCAGCACGAACAATGTCTCTAGGACCCTCTCATGCTTTACTAATATAGATGGCAATAGGTCATTTAGGCGATCTAGTAGCTCAAAGGTTACGCTGTCTCCCAAGTAGTATTGTTCTTGCCGTTTCTCAACAGGAGAAAAAGGATAACCAAATCCATCAATTGGATGATTAATGTCGAAATCTTTTTTTTCAATCATAAATTATTCTCATAATATTTAGAGTGCTTTTAATTCTTTTGGTCTTGCGCATAGAGAACTCGTTAGTCTAAGTTTTCTTTAATTTTGTTTATCTTAAAGGATAAAGTGGATTGCATTATATGTGATACCTATTTTCAAGGAACGTCGTTGCTTGAATGTTCGCTTTTGTTTATTACTGCCAGCCACGGATGCCTGCCGCTAGTCGATTACGTCCTGGTAAAAAGCGTAATCGACCGAATGCAGAAGCGAGCCAGTTCGGCTCCGGTGGATACTAAACCTCCCAATTGGTGCCGCAATTCTTAAGCTCGATTTTCAGGGTGAACCCTTTCATTCAAAACACTCTCAAGCTCATCAATGCCTAGGAGATTCCAATTTTCCTCCCTGACCTCTTTGAATTTCTCGAGCATTCTGCGATGCATTTCTAATGTTGGCATATGTGCGTTGAGGTCTCGCCCATTAAAATATTGGAATCGGTCAAGCTGATCAATCAGTATTGAGCTGATGCTGATGTATTCAGCTTCATTGTTTCCATCGAAACCCGGAAATTTTGGTGCTGTTGTAAAAGGATGTGTTTTGGATATTAAGGAGTTTTTTTCCTGCTCGTTTAACTCATTGTACGACATTTCGATAAAACTCCACATTTCTAGAATATCAAGCACCTCCCTTAGTTCGGGTGGCTCTTCGACCGATTCAAAAGGAATGCCCGGGTATTTCCATGCCAAGCTCCATTCGTTCTCGGTATAAATGGCTGTGCGTAAGAAATCCGGATCGACCTCACCCATAACGTCTAGCTTGTCGTATAACTCGCATAGCATCAGCGTTATCAATCGTTCGCCATTAGTTAGTTTCATTGGACTCCCTCATACATTTTCCCGTCGTTCATCCGATATTTGCTTTATCTTTGGCAAAAACAAATTTATACCTGTGAAAGCCTGTCGTCCCGCTAGCGTTACATCTTCTAACGACTGGGCGGCCGCAATAATTCCTGCCCTTTGTAAAAGCTCAACGGAAAGCTCGATTGCAGGGTTGTCATTGTCTGCAAAGAGATAGCTACTTTCATTTAATGTAGTGCAGTAGGTTACAAGTTGTGCGGATATATTTCTTACATCAAGGCCACGAAGATTACGTTGCATACACGATGGGCCTATTGCAGAAACCGTCTGAAGCATCGCACGTGTGGACTGGAGAAGTTGATGTGATTCTGCCACGTAACGGTGGTTAACCATTCGATCACGCACGAGTTCAGCTTGAGAGGCCGACTTGGCTGAAGATCGTGCTTCGACGGCTGCCCAGATGGCGCTACCTATTGAAGCTAACGCAGATATTAGCCCTAACCACCATACAAATGTATCCACAATGCCTCCTGCATTGAGCTTCTTTAGCCGCTGCATATAGCGCAACTTATATTTATACATCAAATCGCTAAAGTTCAAATACTATTCTGTACATTTCCTACCCGGAGTGCTCAGACACCGTCCGCGGACAATCTAAGTTTTTGTACTACAATACCTTGTTAGGAATTTGACTGTCAGCTTTTGGCCGGAAGCAATCTGTGGGCACTCTGGACTCCTCCTGGAATTACTTCGGTGGCTTGAACGCAAGAAAATCCTCCAAAGCATGAAACTCAAGTTGCTTAGGCCGCTTGGCTGGCGTTAAATAGTCCTCAATATCGGAGAAGATCTTACTGTAGTCTTGGAGATCCTTGTCCGTGTAGACGATCACGGGAATTCCGCGCTTGCGGAAATACGCCTTCAATTTCGACATTTCTCTCTCGAAGTTGGCTTGTGCCTCCTCGTTGATGGCTTTTTGGGTTTTTCCCTTGATGCCACAAAGGAGGCCATGCGTAGACCAAGGAGAAAGCTCGAAACCTACTTTGGAAAGCGTGTACGGATCGATGACAGTGAAATCAAGTCGATGCTCGTGCTTGACATCTTTCCCGCCGTACCGCAGCTCGGGGATGAGTAGTGGCACATCTTCCGGTACCGCACTTTCTCGAACGAACTTGCAGTAGAGCTTGGCGATGGCAAGCTCGTGAGTTGAACCGGAGTTCCGAACAAGTGTGTTGTGAAAGAACGAAAGATACTGCTCGGCGTTGTTGAACGTAATACGCTCGTTCTCATCAGGTACGACGAATCCGGTCTCTAAGATGTGGCCGATTGTCCAATACTTCGGCTTGAAGTGCCTAATCTCGCTCTTGTCGTTTTCCCATCCCCCTTTATTGAACCTCGGTGTCACGAAAAGTCCATAGTCAGCATTCCGTTGGCCGATCCAGATCTCCGCTTCTTCAACTCCTGGCCGCTTCTTGGACAGAGCGTCATACTTCCTGAGATAGGTACGTATCAGGAAGAGCTTGAGCCACTTGAGCACCTTCTTGTGCTTCCGGACATGCGCATATGCATCGTAGTAGCGATTGCCCGACTGTGCGGAGATACCCAGTCCTTCCAGAGTTCGCAGAAAACCCTGAAGGTACAAAGCCACGAACTGCTCCGGTGTATCGATCACCTCGTTCCTGATGTCGATGTACTCCGCATACTTTCCCCCGTAGGTCGCATTAAGAGAAAGTTCGCTCTGATAACCCGTCAAATTAAGCACTTCACCAAGAAGCGCATTTATCTCATCAGTCAACTTGGCGATCTGCCGATTGCGCAGTGTCTTTGCAGGATCTCTTTTTGTCATCTTCTTTACCGTCTCCACATATCCCATCTAACTCACATATTGTAACCTAGGGCTATCCGCCGCAAGACCATGATAGAATGCGATTCCTGAACCATCCAATCTGAGCGGCAGCTCTCGCCATTAGCAGACATCACGAACGTTACGGAACTTTAGGTCAGATATCTAAAAATGCATGATCCGTTAGGGCGGGATACTTACACTGCCAGAGCCGCAACTATTTGAAGATGACGTTATCATTGATGCCTTTTTCACGGGCTATCTGAGCAACGCAGGCTTCTGGGGCGGAAAGCAAGTTCAACCATGCGGAGTTTGAAGTCATTCGAATAATTCTTACGGGGTCTTTTCGCCAGGATTGGAACTACAGACTTAGATGTCCATCTGTACAAGTGGGCATCTAATTTACCAGCACTGGCTTAATGGCTGCATACAGCGCTAGCTTTACGGTTACCAAGCCTGAACAGCGGACTTGTAAAGCCAGAATGCCAGCGTGCTACGCCTGAAGAATCTGTCCAGTTTCTCTTTGTCACGGCGTAACGCCACAGGATGAGGAATGTGGTGATCTGCTCCTGATTACGGCCAAAGTTCGATTTATTCAACAAGCTATTCGTTTTTGATCATGAAATCATATAGCTTCAGCAACTATAAAAGTGGATTAAATCAACATTATCCATCCGTATAACAAATGTTGATTAATGGGTCAGATAAATATAGTAACTTTATCATTCCCTTTAAATAACCGTATATATCACGTTGTTAAGTCAGGACAATGGTGTATAACCATTGTTCGAGCATTTATGAAAGTAAAAACCTGCTAACTTTCCAATTCATCAATGCAGATGACGCATTCAGTACCAAACCAGTTTTTAGCGGTTTTTAAAGCTTCGTCACTAGGCTTACTGTAATATACAACCAAGCTTTTCTTGGAACGCGTACAACATACATAAAATAGCTTTTTCGTTCTTTCGATAACAGGCTTAGCCCCCTTATTTTCAAAAAGGTAACCAAAGTTATACTTATTCCACCTTCCATTATCAAGTATAACAAGAACATTATCGAATTGTGCACCTTTAATTTTATGCTGAGTGGAAAATGGAGTATACCCTTCTAGGTAATAAAAAAGATTCTGAAATTCTTTGAACTCTATTTTCATTACTCTATCAAAAAGGTAGCCATTTTTCTTCTTGAAATCAAGCAGTCTGTCGTCAACCCTACAAATCCCAAGTGAATCGGCACAGGATATGACATCTGAAACTGGTAAATCAGACATTGATACAAGCTTATCGACTATGTCTTTAAGTTTCTTCTTGTCTGAAAAACTTCTAACCCTAAATTCTGTTTTCCTTAGAAATTCATTATACATCTCATTCTGATAGAGATCTATAATCTCTTGGATTTTAAAAATATGTTTTATTAGAACATCTCGCTGGCTATTTGACTTATTTTTTGAATTCAGATTTTCTTTTTTGTCATCAATAAGAGCATCTTTGGAAATATAAATACTTTTGAATTCATTAAAAGGGATTAATAATGCTTTTTCATAAAGAGCCATATTATTTAAAATAAATAAATGCATATCTATGGTGGGCGAGACTTCTTTTTTATGATCAGGATAAAATTCTACTAAATAATCTATTACCTCTCCAAATGAGAGATCGTCAAAAGAAAAATCTGGTTTCATACTTTTTATGAATTCCTTAATCCGATTCCTGTAGGAAATTATTTTATCACCATCATATATTTCCATTAGTCTAGAAAAACCAGCTTTGGGAGCAATTAAGTTGTGAGTCAGGTTTAGTTCTTTGTTCTGCTGCGTTTCGGTGAAGTCCCATCCTATGAATCTCTTGACCTCATCCACTTTATCTGAATCTGTTAAAGTGTATATAAACTTCATATCGCCTTGAATTACTTTTCCTTCAAACATATTTGGGGCATTATTGTCTGATGAAGCATTTTGAACTATACCGTCGGTCCTAAGTCTGTTGGCTAATTCATATATAAGTTTTGGATTTCTTCTATTTTGCATTTTTTTCACTTGATAAACCATTTTATACTCTACATATTTATCTAGATTATTCACACCATTATCATAAATAGATTGCATTGAATCACCAAAGAAACCAACTATATTATTTCTTTTACTCTTATGTAAATGTATTAGAAGAATATCAGTCACTAGCTCTGACGTATCTTGATATTCGTCAACCAAGATCAATTTATATCTATCCTTAGCTATATCGCAAATTTTTTTATAGGATTCAAACATTGCATTCGCAATAATCAATACTTCATCATGAGAAATTATCGCTTCTTTTATTAAAGTATATTCTTTATACTGTAGGGTTTTACCTCGTAATGTTTCTGGATCAAAGTCATCATCAGGAATATTTATTTTTGGTTGTGAATCTTTATTAAGTAATTTTATAAGTGTATCTATTAACTCCGATTTGAAATGACTTATTAAATCCCACAAAAATTCATGAATGGTGGCCACGTAAAGACGCTTGTTAGCGATCCTCCCTCGGATCTCATCTACAGCTGCATTTGTGTAAGTTATACATGCGATGCCTTTACAAGGAGTTTCAATAAGAGCTTGATTGATAACCTGAACTAATGAATATGTTTTTCCACTACCGGCCCCGCCACTCAATAAGAAACATTTATTTTCATCCATAAGTTTGAAAATTTGAACCACTTCGGGTTCAAGTCCTAGTCTTTTTTGATCCATTTTAACGCCTCCTCAATATAAGACGGTGTATTCCAATTATGAAATTCAACTGATATTTTTATTTGTTTTTTACTTGTGGGCTCTAAAATGAATTTTTCTTCAATAGTACTATTTAGTAAAACTTCCATAGCAAAAGATGGTTTACTACCTATCGCTTTTTCAGCAAAATCATAGGGTCCAATTTTACCATCTACAAAACTCTTCAAATGCTTTTGTACTAACGATGGTAACTTTTCACCGCCGGTGAACTCATGATTTTCATCATAAGATATATTTTTTATAAAAGATTTATTTATATGGAAGAATGAGTCTTCAAAACTCCTAGCATGATATTTTTCTCCCTCGGCGTTTTTCTCAAGTGTCTGGTAGGCACACAATAAATTACCTTCTACATTTTGAATCCAATTAGAATCTTTGTCTTTGCTTAAAGATTTGTCTTGAAACTTCATTTCAGAATAAAAATTAATTTCAGAGTTTTTATAGAAAAACTTAAGTGATGAGTTTGTAGTATGAGTTGATTCTTCAATGCAGCACTTTTGTAAAGTCTTTACCGGTTCCCCATCCTTATCGAGTTTGTCATTACCGTTCGAGTCGACAGACTGCACCAATTTTGATGAATCTATATCAGTAATGATTAATGTTTTAACGCCTATAAAATTAACAAATTTATCAAAAATATGTGAATAGGCACCAACCTCAATCATGGATATGTTTTGTGAGAGCAATGGGGTACCAGATGAAACATTACTTTCGATTTCCTGAATCAGGTCTTCATTGTCTATTTTCGACATCATTGCAGGAATAAGAATTCGCTCAGTATCACCTTCAATGAGAATTGCTTTGTCGGCGAAGAAAATCTCTGAACGATGAATAGTCAAATACTGTTTTAAGAAAGTGTAATGCTGCGAGTCTTCATAGTAGTCCTTCAATTCTTTTAAGTTTTTAGCAATTACTCCACCATCAGTTTTTTTAAGATATTTTATATCTTCAAAGTTACTTTCAGAAACAATGTATGAAGAATGAGTGGTCAGTATTGTTTGAATTTTTTGTGAAATGCCATCAGACCTAAAAATGCCTGAATTCAAAAGTAATTTGATATTTTTAATAAAAATCCTTTGAAGCTGAGGGTGTGTATGAGCTTCAGGTTCTTCGATAAAAAGAAGGTTTATATCTGCTGGTGACTCGTGAAGTTCTTTATTGAAATCATGTATTTTAAGCTTAATTTCAAAAATCATACTGATTAGATTAAGATAACCCAACCCATTATAATTTTCGGGCAAATCATGCTGACCACCACCCAAACCATACATAACTGTTGCATTTTCTTCTAATAAGTTGCGGTGTTGCAGAGATGAGACTATTTTTATAACTGAATCATTTTTAGTCAACCCTCCAAATCTACGCACATCATTTATGACGTCTTTAAATATCTCACCATACACTACATTTAGTTTTGAGTCAGTATCAGATAATGTTTCCTTAAAACTTTCCACAACTGATTCACTTGCTTCGTTAGATTCAAGTTTCTTATATAATTTGGCAGAGAGCTGAGATAAAGAGTTCTCAGTATCTTGGTTGGAAACATTTCGGCGCGCACTAATCCATTTGAAGTTAATCACCTTAGAAAGATCTATATTTTCTCGATCTAAATCTACAAATTTATCGTCAATTTCTTTATTTTTCTGCCAGTCAAAGTGTAAACTTCGCCGAGATGTAGAAAAATATTTTGCATGCGAATCATTTAAAAAATCAAAAAGATTTTTTTCTTTTTTTCCTTCTCCAAATCTCTTTTGCGAAATTTTCAAGAAATCTTCTCTTAACCTCAAAATTTCTTCTGGTGTTATATAGTATTCAAATGCAATTACAGCGATATTATTTTCTATTTCTAGATCCATGATGACTTTATCACCCAAGTTTTCAAGGTCATCATCTTCGCCATACTTTATAAAAATTTTGAGTGAGATACTTATATTTTTAGAGTTTTCAGTCCCATCGACAACTATGCTCTGAAGCTCATTTTTAGCATCTAAATTTATATCTTCAAAAGTAAATGGATTTTTTTTAAATGAAGCACCTATAAATTTTTCAAGACACAATAGCAAGGATGTTTTCCCAGTATTGTTTTTACCAATTACAACTGTAAGTTCATCTTCTAAATCTAAAGTAGTATCCCTTAATTGCCTGAAGTTTTTTATGTTTATTTTTATAACTCGCATAACCTTATCCTTTTATTAGCGACTAAGAAAAAATTCATAATCAATTGAATTCAGAAAAGTTATATTTTTATGATACTGAGGACTATTTCTTTGCATATTTTATTATGTGATCAAATCGATAAACCTCACAATCACGTGTATCATACGGAAATTACAATTATCATCAATTTACGATACTAAGTCAATTGGAAAAATTTCTATAAACATCTATAAAATATGAATATCATAATTTATTTTGTTAAAGAAGCATCTAATTTTTAATGGAAAAGATGAAGTTCATAATTTTTAATGTTGCACATATAACTTGAGTTTTTTACTTACGAATTAATTGATAAATCTATCTTTAAAACATTGAAGAGAAGATTATCTTTGCCATGAAGCAGGCCAAACTGGTACACCAGGCCTGTGACGAACGTCTGCCGTCACTTAGGTATATCTGATGCCAGCACCAATGATACTAGACTGAGATTTATAAAATCGGGCAAGCCGACACAGGATACGTATATCGAACGTTTTAACAGGAAGTACAGGACAAAAATGCTTAATTTTACCTGTTCAGAACACTGAATGGAGTATGCGAAATCACGACCATATACTTCAATTTATACTAGCACTGTTTCAGGGAGTAGAACATTGATAGTGCATGACCCTAATCAAATAATCGAGATCTGCTATTGTAAAATAGCCATGCACCGATTCAATAATTCCTCGTTATTAATTATTACAATATTCAATCTCTTTCTAGCACGAGTGATATTTTGAAAAAGCATCTTGAGTGGATAGTAATATGCACTACCACGATAAACCAAAATACCCTCTGCATCATATTTAAAATATTCATCTATCGTAACAGCAACGTTATCAAATTCCTGTCCGATTACTCGATGCGATGTTTTTTTGGACAGATCTGAATATTTTTCGTGATGTTCATTTTTATATTGTGATGGAGTGAACCGAAGAACCTCCCATTCTTTGTTATCTAGTAATTCAAGATAGCATCTTGCGTCATCGATGTTTTTGAAGTAGTTTATCTCTATATTACCAGTATTTGATAATTCCAAAGAACGTCTGTTATTAAATAGCATTTTTATAAAGTTAGCTATCTCTTTATTTGATCTTATTTTCTCTGATAATTTATATGTAGATATTTTGCTTATTTTATTTATCTTTCCATCTATGTCTCTTGCTTCTTCCCACTTCGCAAGAGTTTGCATTTTGTCATATGAGAATATGCAATCACCTTTATTAGTGGTTATTGATGATACTATCTTTTCTAATTGTTCAGGGTAAACTCTTTGAGCTTCATCAATGATTACAATATCATAATTAGATAGTTCATAGGAGGAAAAATTTTTTATTTGAATGATTTTCCAACCGCAACTCTTCAGCTCTTCTTGCCCTTCATTTAAATACCCACAGTGAATAATTAATGCTTTCTTTCCCTCTCGCATAAGAATTTTTACAATGTCATATACTAACAAGGTTTTTCCTGTTCCAGCCCCCCCTACAACTGCGATAAAGTTAGCAGCAACCGCAAAGAATAACGAGCGTAGGATCTTATTCTTTACATCTTCTTGCTGATGAGTCAAAAAATATTGATTTCTAAGAAATTTCTGAGTTGAATTGAAAGGTGATACTAAGTAGTCTGACGGATTAAATAAAGTGTCAATATGTTCTTTGAAATCTAATTTATAATTAATTAACAAATTAACTAAATTATTGAACTCCACTAATCTCAAGGAATCATCCGCATCAAGAATGTAAAGTTTATCGATGTCTGATATATATGATAAATTATAAATCCGCTCTCCAATGAAACTCAAATAATACTTATTTCTAATTAATTGTTTTCTAATCTTATCTTCTGAGCTTGTTCGCTTAAGTTCAATATTAATCACGCAATTTTTTGTAATCCGCAGCAGATCAAACTCCTTGCCTATTTGCGGTATTTTATAACCAACATAAAAACCACTGAAGATATATATATTATTTGTTATTGCGCGCAATGACTCTGATAATTTTTGCAACTCCTGTAGTTCTGCATGCTTAATTTCTATTCCATAGTGCTGCATGAAAAGATCAAAACCCTCACGATTTAATGATTCATGAGCCTGGACCAACGACAAAATATTTAAACTTTTCAATATATTCTTCCTTTTTTGTCTCACACAGGTTGACAGTCACTACTCTATTTGAATTTATTATCAATAAATTTCATTCGATGCAAATCTTATCGTCTTGGAGTTAGGTTCAACTATTTTAACAAAGTCAGTTCAGATTTGATTAAAAAACACACAGGTCACAGTTTACTAAAATTGATATGTAGATGTCCGCTCTGGCACTGAGCATGCAATAAGACCTCTTTGTATAGAGTCGTAGATGCTCACTCTAGATACGTTTGCTTTTCAATGAACATCACAGTAACGATCATCAAATGCTGCGGAACGCTCAAACCTGATTTATGTAACCTGCTACTAATGGTGGTCATTCTGGTGGTCTTGACAGGGAGAGCTTTGAGGTTTAGCTTACTTATTAGCCAATTACTGGCGAAGGCGATCCCAGTCAGAGGAGCCAAATTTAGAGAAGCCCGCTTAAGGAAACTTAAGCGGGCTTTTTGGTTTTTTGCGTTAGGCAACTGTCGTCCGGGAGAGATGTGGGGGCTGATTGAGGGGCATTTGCGGTGCGATAATGACGTGACCACCAAAGGTGTCTTGATGACAAAAAATCCGCAGTTTTAAACCTTCTGATAAACCCTTTACAATCTGCAATTGCCACGGTCTGTATCAGCTGATCAATCCAGGCGGTTCACGTCTCTGGTATCTCAAATATCGTATCAATAGAAAATAATCTTAGCTTGGGTGCCTATCCTGACGCTTCTCTGGCCGATGCCCGTCAACAGCGTGATGGTATCCGCAAGTTGCTGGTGCAGAATATCAATCCCGCGCAACAGCGAATTGCTAAAAGAGTTGCTCGCTCACAGGATAAATCCTTTCAGTCCGTGGCATTGAGCTGGCATAAAAGCAACCGCATATGGTCAGAGAACCACGCCTCCCGTCTGCTTGCCAGCCTACACAATCATATATTCCCTGTGATTGGACACATGCCGGTAGCTGAACTGAAACCTCGTCACTTTATCGCCCTGCTGAAAGGCATTGAGCAAAAAGGTCTGCTGGAAGTCGCAGCACGTACCCGGCAGCATATGTGCAACATAATGCGTCATGCCGTACATCAGGAGTTGATAGAGAACAATCCGGCGGCAAATCTGGAGGGTATCATCACCCCTCCCGTTAAACGCCACTACCCCGCCCTTCCGCTGGAGCGACTGCCGGAACTGTTGATTCGCATTAAGGACTACCAGCAAGGACGAGAGTTAACCCGCCTGGCCGTATCACTCACCCTTCACCTGTTCATCCGCTCCAGCGAACTGCGTTTCGCACGTTGGTCTGAGATCGATATCAGAAACAAAATCTGGACCATTCCAGCTACACGCGAAGCTATCCCTGGTGTCCGCTATTCGCGGGTTGGATCACTTGTGGTGAGTAAGCTGACATGGACTTCCTTCAGGCTAAAGCCTCACAGGGACAATCACCACCTCCCGGGAGGTGGCTTAACGCTGACAATAAATAAGCGCGACTTAACGCCACGCTTTGATTTAAATGCAGAATACGTTTTCACTCGGTTACTGCGGAATAGGCGTCACCAACGGCTCGCCAGCAAAATAGGCGTTGACATTTTCCAGCACCAGACGCGACATCTCTTTGCGCGTCGCCCAGGTAGCACTGGCCATATGCGGCGTGACCACCACATTTGCCCGGTGTAACAATGCGTGCGGGACGTGCGGTTCGTCGCTGAAAACATCAAGACCGGCTCCCCCGAGAACTCCCTCTTCGATGGCTTCAACTAGCGCTCGCTCATCGACGACCGATCCACGGGAAATATTGATCAGAATGCCTTCTGCGCCCAGAGCATTCAATACATCGCGATTAACGAGGCAGCGGGTTTCTGCACCACCGTTGGTACAGACCACCAGAAAATCACTCGCCCCGGCCAGCGATAGCAATGTCGCATGGAAGGTGTAATCCATGTCGGCAAGTGCTGCGCGATCCGTATAGGCGATCGACATATTAAATGCAGCCGCGCGTTTGGCGATAGCACGCCCAATACGCCCCATGCCAATAATGCCTAACCGCGCTCCTGAGACTTTGCGGGTCCAGGGATAACCTCCCTTCTGCCATGCCCCCTGTTCGATAAAGCGTTGTGCTCCAGGGATCTGGCGTGACGTTGCCAGTATCAACCCCATGGCCAGGTCGGCGACGTCATCCGTCAATACGCCGGGGGTATGGGTCACAGCGATCTCACGTTCTCTTGCTGCGGCAACATCAATACCGTCATAGCCAACACCAAAGTCGCTGATAAGTTCAAGGTTAGGTAGCCGTCCCATAAATTCGCGACTGACCACGGCTTCGCCGTTAGTAAGTACTACACGAAACTCGGCGGCCAGCCGGTCAAACTCCCCGGCGGCCATGTCGTTGTATTCATACACATCGTATAGCGCGTTCAGTTGTGCATTCAACTGATCTGGCAGCGATGCCTGCTTCAATATTTTCTGTTTAACCGCGATATTCTTCATAACAAGACCTTAGTGTTGCGATAATGACGAGGCTGACGATTTTGTCGCTATTACTTTAGCCGGACGGCCAACATAGATACCGACGATGCCGCCGATAACCAGTGCCGTAGCAATGATCAATAAGCCATAATGGAAACTGCCGGTGACATCCTTTATTTTCCCCAGCAATGGCGGCAATCCCAGACCGGCAAAGTTGGCAATGGCATTAATGAAAGCGATAGAAGCCGCCGCCGCAACACCCGCTAATTTTTCGGTCGTTACCGCCCAGAATATCGGGGTCAGCGCGAAGTTAAAGCCGACGGTCAATACCAGCATAATATAGGCAACAAAGAGGTTACTGGTATATATCGAGGCAGCCAGCAGTAAGCCGGAAATAATTAACGGCACCCCCAGATGCAGCGAGCGCTCTTTGGTAAGATCTGAATGGCGTCCATTCACGTACATAAAGATCGCGGCAAAGGCAAAAGGAATGGCCGACAAAACGCTAATAACAAAATTACTCTGTTCTGTAGCCACACTTTTAATAATGAGCGGCAGGAAGAGTGTAATACCAATTGAGCAAAATGCTTGCAGGAACCACACCAGACTCAACATCAATACCACTTTATTCCTGAGCGCACTGGCCCATGAATGATGTTTCCCTACTTCTACGTCACTATTCTCTTGTTGTAACCGGGTGTTCAGCCATTTTTTCTCGTCCGCACTCAACCAGGTGGCATGATTTGGCGTATCCGGCAGACGTAACAGTACCAGACAGCCGAGAATGATGGCCGGGATGCCTTCCATCGCAAACAGCCAGCGCCAGCCCGCGATATCGGCAATGCCGTGCATATTGAGAATACTGCCGGAAATCGGTAATCCAATCACTGACGCCAGCACCGATCCCATATAGAAGAACGACATGGCACGGGCGCGGTTGCTCTTGGGAAACCAGCAGGAGATATAGTAGATAATCCCCGGTGTAAACCCGGCTTCTGCCATACCCAGCAAAAAGCGCATCACATACAGTTGTGTCGGCGTATGGACCAGTGACATCCCGGCGCTGACAATCCCCCAGGTAATCATGATGCGCGCAATCCAGATGCGTGCACCAACCCGCGTCATAATGACGTTACTGGGTATTTCAAAAATAATGTAGGAGATATAGAACATACCGACACCCAGGCCATACATACTGGCAGACAAGCCTAAATCGGCATTCATTTGCAGTGCCGCAACGGATATATTGGTTTTATCCAGATTGGCAACAAAGTAGCAAATAATAATAAAAGGTATTATTTTTGCGTTTAATTTTTTTAGTGTTGTAGAGCACAGATCGATGTTCATTATTATCACCTTAATGAGTCTGTCCCTGGTGTCAGGGCATAAGATGGCCATCCCACCTAATGTGGATTAAAAAACAAATACGGATATATCGATATTATTATTAATTGCTTTATTGATATGGTTTTACTTGTTATCTCTGTTACTTAAAATATATATAACAGGTTACCATTCGGCGACAGCACCATCTTCATAACGCCAAATTGGGTTGCGCCAGTCAGGGGCATTCTTACTGCGCTCAATCACCAACTCCTCATTAATTTCAACGCCCAGTCCAGGTTTATTCAGCGGATAGAAATAACCATCCGTCATGGTAAAATCTTCTTTATTAATGACATAATCCAATAATTCGGCACCCTTATTATAATGGATACCCATACTCTGCTCCTGGAATACCGCATTACGCGCCACAAAATCCAGATGCAGGCAAGAAGCCAGTGCGATCGGCCCCAACGGACAATGCGGTGCCAGCGAAATATCGTAAGACTCTGCCATCGCCGCAATTTTAAAGCATTCCGTGATCCCACCCGCGTGCGACAAATCCGGCTGGATAATGGCTAAACCACCGTCGGCCAATACACGTTTGAACTCAAAGCGCGAGAACATGCGTTCACCGGCTGCAATGGGAATATGTGTCTGAGCAGCCAGACGAGGATAGTATTCTGCCTGTTCGGCCAGTACCGGTTCTTCGATAAATAGCGGACGGTAAGGTTCGAGCTCTTTGATCAGAATCTTCGCCATAGGTGCATTGACGCGGCCATGGAAGTCGAGTCCGAACTCAATGCTGTTACCGAATGCTTCACGTATTTGCGCCACGACGGCGACGGCATCGTCAACTTTACGTGAATTGTCTATCATGCCCATTTCTTCGCAGCCATTGAGTTTAAAGGTATCAAAACCAATGCCTTTCAACTTTTTAATGCCTTCAATCACATCTGCCGGGCGGTCGCCGCCAACCCAGCTGTAGGCTTTAATCTTATCGCGAACCAGACCACCGAGCAGTTGATAAACAGGAACGCCCAGGGCTTTGCCCTTAATGTCCCACAGTGCCTGATCGATACCGGAAATCGCGCTCATCAGAATCGGCCCACCGCGATAAAATCCACCGCGATACAGAGTCTGCCAAATGTCATTGATGCGCGCCGGATCCTGTCCGATCACATATTCAGACAGCTCATGCACAGCAGCCTCCACACTGCGGGCACGGCCTTCAACAACCGGTTCTCCCCAACCGACAATGCCTTCATCAGTTTCTATTTTCAGGAACATCCAGCGCGGCGGTAGCCGGTAGGTGGTTAGTTTGGTCACTTTCATCGGGTTGATTCCTTATAAGCTTTAACAAAGGCGTTAGCTTGTTGTGTCGTACGTTCAACAGACTGTCCGGCACGGTAGAGATCACTTCCCAACCCTGCACCGATGCAACCGGCATTAAGATAGAGATGTAAATTTTCAGGAGTGATCCCCCCCACGGCAAAGACCGGAATTTCTGGCGGTAGCACCGCTTTCAACGCTTTGATGTAATCCGGTCCAAATGCGTTGGAAGGAAAGATTTTCAGCGCCTGAGCGCCCGCATCCAGTGCATTGAAGGCTTCCGTCGCGGTCGCGCAACCAGAGCAAACGGTCATGCCATACCCCACAGCCCGACGAATCACTTCCGGCTGAATATTAGGGGTGACCACCAGACGGCTACCCATTGCATTCAGTTCATCAACTTGCGCAGATTGTAAAACCGTCCCGGCACCAATCAGCGCCCGATGCCCAAACTCTTTCACCGTTTCACTGATGCTGCGCTGCCAGTCAGGCGAGTTGAGTGGGATCTCCACTGCATCAAAACCTGCCTCCAGCAATACTGTCACATGCGCCTGAACGTCTTGTGGTGTGATACCGCGCAGAATGGCGATTAATGGAAGTTTAGTACTCCAACTCATTGATAATACTCCTTATACCTGTCTGGAAAGCGCGATCGCCTTCCAGCGTTTGCCAGGTCAGTCCGGCAAACTTCAATGCCTGCTGGTAACGTGCGGTCAGTTTGGGACTCCCAATTAAGGTGATGGGCTGATCGCCAGTGATGCCGTATTGCCGCTGCATTTGCGACACTTCATTGCCGATCAACAACCCCGATAGCCATTCACTGACGGCGCTTTTATCTAATTGCCCTAACACATGCGCCGCGCGGGCCTCAAAAAGACTGCGAATAATGTTGGTTTCTTTGAAACCACTCTCCAGCCCTTGCTGGAATACCGCCGGATTCGCCTGTTGCTCAGTCAGCCCGATACCAATCAGCGAATGGTGCATCAGCAAATGGTGGAGTTCGCCGGTCATGACGGTACGGAAATCAACAATCTCGCTACCGTCCATCTGTACCCATTTACTGTGCGTTCCCGGCATCAGATAAAGCGAAGCCGGACATTCTGTATAAGCACCGATTAACTGTGTTTCTTCACCGCGAATGACATTGCAATTACCCTCGCTGACCACACTCAGACCGGGAATAATCCACGCGTTGAACGGTGTGGCCTGCTCCACCCGCGTTAACTGTCTGGAGAAATCAGTCAGCCGCGTCGGGCAAGGCAGATACGGTACCGTCATCCATCCCGCATTGCTGCCAACCATTCCCGCCATCAGAACCGGTACCTGATGAGCTTGCCAGGGTAAAAGTGTGTCGCGGAAAACCTGTTCAGGAGTACGGCCATTGAGCCGGGTAACCCCCGCTTCTGACTCCAGGTGATCGGTACATTCACCGTTCAGGTAGAGCCAGGCGCGCAAGTTGGTCGAACCCCAGTCAATGGCGATATAACTTTCTCTCATGTAATATCCTTCAGCCTTTTGGTCGAGCTGGCGATCATTGTCAGTGCCGCCTGTTCTGCTGCATCTGCGTTCTGATGCCGTATCGCATCGTACAGATCCTGATGCTCCTTCAATGTGCGCGGCATGTTGGCTTCATCGGCCATATAGGTCCGTTCAAATACGGCACGCTGCAAGGAACTTATCGCCACACTGAGTTGTTGCAGCACCGGGTTATGCACCGACGCCAGTACCGCTTCGTGAAAACGGATATCAGCCTCATTGAATGCGTCACGATTTTGGTGATCGGCGATCATATCGTTAAGTGCCTTTTCAATAACCGCTAATTCGCTGGAGGTCGCCCTTTCCGCAGCCCAGCGGGCAATGACCGGTTCAACCAGATTACGCACCTCGCTCATCGCCGGGATCAGCCGCGGGTCATAATCATTCGCCAACGACCACTGCAAAACATCGGTATCCAGATAATTCCACTGGTTGCGTAAAGCCACAAAGGCACCGCGATAACGCTTTATCTCCACCAACCGCTTCGACATCAACGAGCGAAGCACTTCACGAATGATGTTCCGTGACGTCTGGAACTCTTCGCACAACTCGGTTTCCGCCGGCAATGCAGACCCTGGGGCATATTTGCCACTGACGATTTGCTGCCCTATCTCGAGAATAATGCGATCGGTTTTGCTCAACTCCTGGCTACTCATAGATGCTCCACAAAAGACTAAAAGGAAAAGTTGCCGGGTACTTTACCTGTATCGAGCCTATGCGTCGCAATATCACCGCACAATTCACAATTATTGTTCTTAACCTTGATGTAAATTGTAGTACAAAGTGTTAATCATGTACTGCAATACAGATCACAAAACGGTCGATGCCTTGCGATTTTGCTGAATAGGATGGGTTAGCACGAAGGACGTTTCTGATTGGAGGAAAATGAGTATGAGGTCTGTACTGGTCAACAAAAACTGGCCACGGCTTTAGAGTTTTTCCAGAACAATCTTTCTGATTCATTCGGCGTCAAACCACCATTATATTGATGGGGTCTGAGCTGGCTGTAATATCCTGTGATGTAATTCGTTATTGCCGTGCTGGCTTGGCTAAAATTCGCGTAGCCATTATGTAAGCACACCTGTTTTAGTTCCACGCACGTTTGAGATATCCTGGAGGAGATCAGGATGCTTACCGCCCCCCTTACTCCCCTACTTTGCTGATTTGATAATAGCCGTTCTGTTTATACGCCTCTCACTCAATAAGGCGAAAATCCCGGCTGCGGCCACGATTGACGCACCGGCCAGCGTGGAAGATGATGGAAAACTGTCGAGGAACAGAAAACCAAGCATCATCGACCAGACCATCGTGGTGTAATCAAAAGGCGCCAGCAGCGACGCATCGGCGTAACGCAGGCTCAGCGTAATCAGGATCTGGGCCATTCCACCAAAAAATCCGCAACCGATGAGCAGTAAAAGCTGCAAGGTAGTCGGGATTTTCCAGCCGAAGAAAATCGTCGCCAGACCAATCAGCATGGTCATCAGCGAGAAGTAGAAAACGATCGCGCCCGGTCTTTCGATGCCATTTAAAAAACGGATTTGCACCGAAGAGACGGCAGTACACATCGCCGCCAGCAGCGCCAGAATCACGCCCAGCCCCGCCGAAACCTGCTTAACACTGCCCGACAGCAGCGAACCGCTGTCTGTCAGATGCGCCCACAGCATGACGATAATGCCGGTGAAACCGATGCCCACCGCCAGCCAGCGGGCTGCGTGAACATTTTCACGCAGTAAAACCGCGGCCATGACCACCGTAAATAGCGGCGCGGCGTAGCTTATCGCCGTGGCATCCGCCAGCGAGATATACACTAACGCCAGATAGTTAAAATACATTCCACCCGTGCCGGAAAAACCGCGAATTAAATGGCCGAATATATTCTTCGTTTTAATTTGCGGGAAAACAGGGCCCTGCAATTTGAGCCAGATCAGCAGCGGGAATAAGGCAACAAAAGAGCGAAAAAATATCACTTCTCCGGTAGGTATATTTCCGCCTAACCCTTTCACGCAGGCCAGCATTAATGTGGCACACAGGGCTGATAATATTTTTAGCGAAATACCCATTCTGGCGTTCATTATTAACCTTCGTTCCTGGTGAGCAGCGGGATGAATCTGTCCGCTATTCTGGCAGAGCTGCCTTTTTCCCGGTCATACAAAAAGCGTATCGCCATACAGGGTTTACTTCTTATACAACGCCAGGGTGAGCTTATATAGTCGGGCTGACTCATAAAGAAACCGCAGCCAGTTTTGCTCACAGTGAGCCAGGGGAAGTTGTCGTCACACACTGCTAATTAAAAAATCCCGGAGAATGAATGATGAAACTGAAGTTACTGTCTTGTTCCTTGCTGGCGTTGCCACTGATGGCGGCCTTTTCCTCTGCGAAAGCGGATGTTCTTTCTGATATTCAGGCACGCGGTTCACTCAATTGTGCCGTGTATTCCGATGTGCCGCCGTTCTCGTCGCCGGATCCGAAAACGCGCCAGCTTGCGGGAATGGACGTCGATTTATGTACGGCGTTAGCCAAACAGATGGGCGTAAAACTCAATCTGATGCCGACGTCTATTGAAGCGCGTATTGCGGTGATCGCCACTGGGCGCGCCGACGTGCTGATTGCCAATCTGGCGTATACCAAAACACGCGGCCAACAGATTCAGTTCAGCGACCCGTATTATGTGGCGAAAGAAGTGCTGGTGGTGAAAAAGCCCAACGTCGATAAAACTCGTGCGGATTTTAAAGGCAAACGCATCAGCGCCACCAAAGGCACAACGTCTGAACAATCGATTTATCTGGCAGGCGCAAAAGCCGTGACCTTCCAGGATGCTGCGTCGGCCTTTCTGGCGCTGGAACAGAATAAAGCGGTGGGCTTTGTGACCAACACCATGACCGCCATCAAAATGATTTCTCAGGCCGGAAAAGACGGCATTGAACTGGGGATGATCAAAGAGCCGATGGCGCTGGAGCCGATTGGCGTCGGCATGAAAAAGGACGAACCGGCATTGCTGGCGAAGGTTAACAGCAGCCTGAAAGCGATGGATGACGACGGCACCATCGATAAAATCTGGGATACCTGGATCGGGCCAAATACCGAATACAAAATGGTGCGCGAAGACAAAGTACAGCCGCTCTCCAGCCTTAAATTCGAACCTCTGGAATAACCGATGATCACTGCGTCGCACGAGGCGCCTTCCCGCGCCTCTTTTATTCTTGCCAGTCAGGGCGACAACATCAAAATCTCCACCATCGGCAGCCGTGCATGGCTGATTGAAGCGCCAGGAGATTTCGACCTGCCCGCTCAGCGCCGCATCTGGTCACTGGCGGTCGCATTGCGTGCGCGTAATGATATCGAATCACTGATCCCCGGCGTGACCAATCTGCTGGTGCTGTTTCGCCAGACACCGGCAGATTACGACGCCACCTTTGCCCTGCTGGTGGCCGCCTGGGAACAGGCACAGGCCGTACATCCGCAAGGCAAACTGATTGAAATTCCGGTGATTTACGGCGGCCAATATGCCACCGATCTGGACGCGGTTTGCCAGCATACCGGGCTTTCGCCACGCGAGGTCATCCATCGCCATTCCGAGGGTTGCTACACGGTGTTTTCACTGGGCAGCGCACCGGGTTTTGGCTATCTCCACGGGCTGGATCCGTCTCTGGCCACGCCGCGTAAAAAAGTCCCCTCGCTGAATATGCTCAAAGGCACCGTGACCATCGGCGGCGCACAGACCGGGATTTCCGCGCTGACCGGGCCAAACGGCTGGAACGCCATCGGATTCGCCGAACTGACGCTGTTTGACCCGCAGGCGGAGAATCCTGCACTCATGGCACCGGGGGACAGCGTGCGCTTTCTGCCAGAAAGGATTGAATTGTGACTGAACCAGCCGTGATTGAAATAGTGAAAACCGGCCCGCTGAATACCGTTCAGGACGCGGGCCGCAACGGATTTCGGGATATCGGCGTGTCCGTCAGCGGCGTGATGGATCCGCTGGCGTTTCACGCGGGCAACATCATGCTGGGCAATGACGAAAACGCCGCCTGCATTGAAGTGCAGATGTTTCCGTTTAAGGTCCGGTTTCTCGCCGATACCAGCATTGCCATCACCGGCGCAGATTGCCGCACGAAGCTCGACGGTACAGATCTTCCGCCCTGG
The DNA here is from genome assembly GCF_049199325.1 of Rahnella sp. PD4. NCBI lineage: Bacteria > Pseudomonadati > Pseudomonadota > Gammaproteobacteria > Enterobacterales > Yersiniaceae > Rahnella > Rahnella sp. PD4. The sequence goes on from NZ_JBLZQF010000010.1 coordinate 22,842, forward strand.
TGGGCGTGTTCCGTCCGCGCAGGGCAGGAACTGGAAATGCAGTTCCCGCGTTACGGTGCGCGCAGCTATTTGTGCGTCGCCGGAGGCATTGACGTCCCGGTCGTTATGGGCTCGCGCAGTACCGCGCTGCGTGGTGGTTTTGGTGGTTTAGACGGACGACCACTGGAGAAAAACGATCGCCTCGCGGCGGGTAAAACCACCGCATCTCCCCTGCCTGCGCAAGGTATGGGCATCGAGCCGCCGGAGATCGCGCTGGCAAACGTATTCCCGACCAGCACTGAGGGATGCGTGCAACTGCGGGCTATTCCCGCCGGAGAATACACGCTGTTTGAAGCCGATCTTCCCCGCTTCTGGTCGCAGCCGTGGAAAGTGTCCCTGCACAGCAACCGCACCGGTTACCGCTTATCCGGCGCGCCGGTCACGCCCTCGAAAGTCATCGAAATGCGTTCATACGGTTTAGTCCCCGGCATCGTTCAGGTTCCGCCTGCCGGCGAGCCGATCATTCAGCTGGCTGACGCCAATACCGCCGGAGGCTATCCGAAAATTGCCGGAATTATTGAAGAAGACTTATGGCGCCTGGCGCAGGTTCAGCCCGGTCAAAGCATTCAGTTGGTCAAAAGCGATGCACGCGAGGCCATTGCTGTTGCGGCGCAGATCAGCCAGTGGCTCACCCGCCTGCGCGATGGCGTTATGCCGGTGAAGAAAATCATGGGTGTTTAAAACGCCCTATGGATGAAACAGAAAACGGGCCAGAACAGGCCCGTTTTTTTATGCTTCTGACTCAGACGTTATGACTTCAGCTCCGCACAAAACTCTGCTATCCGGTCGCAGCCGTCTTGCAAAACTTCCATGCTGGTCGCATACGAAATGCGGAAATACGGACTCATGCCGTAGGCCGCGCCCTGCACGGTGACGACGTGTTTTTCTTCGATCAGCGCCATCACGAAATCGGCATCGCTATTGATGTGACGCCCGCCTGCGGTGGTTTTCCCGATGCAGCCTTCAATGTTCACGAACAGATAGAACGCACCCTGCGGTTTATGACAGCGCAGTTCATGCACGGATGTTAACCGCTCCAGCACGTAATCGCGGCGCTGGCGGTAGATTTCGGCGCGCTCTTTCAGTAAATCCTGCGGGCCGTTAAGCACCGCGACCGCCGCTGCCTGCGTGAGCGTGGTGACGCCGCCGCTGTTTTGCGTGTTCACGTTACTCATGGCTTTAATCAGATCTTGCGGACCGCCGCAAAAACCTAAACGCCAGCCGGTCATGGAATAGGCTTTCGACACGCCGTTGACCGTCAGCACGCGATCGAGCAAACGCGGTTCCACTTCGGCCAGCGTATAAAACGTCACGTCGTCATAGATCAGATGTTCGTAAATGTCATCGGTCAGGATCCACACGCCCGGATGGCGCAGCATCACCTCGCCCATCGCCTGCAATTCCTGGCGGGTTGCCACGGAACCGGTCGGATTGCTCGGGTAATTCAGCAGCAGCCACTTGGTTTTCGGCGTAATCGCCGCGTCGATGTCCTGCGGATACGGCTTGAAATTGTTCTCCTCCGGGCAGGCCACCGGCACCGGAATACCGCCCGCGAATTTGACGATATCCGCATAGCTAATCCACGACGGCGTCGGGATCACCACTTCATCGCCCGGATTAATCGTCGCCAGCATCGCGTTAAAAATAATTTGCTTCGCACCGCCTGCAGTGAGGATCTGGCCCACGTCGTAATTCAGGTTGTTATCGCGCTGAAATTTACGCGCAATGGCCGCCCGCAGCGCCGGGGTTCCATCGGTTGGCGGATAACGGGTATCACCGCCGAGCGCGGCGGCGTAGGCGGCTTCCGTGGCATGAGGGGGCGTCGGAAAATCCGGTTCACCGGTAGAAAGCGCAATGACGTTCACGCCTGCGGCTGCGAGGTCACGGGCCTTTTGCGTCATGGCGACGGAGGCAGAAACAGAGACATTTTTTAAGCGATCGGCGATATCAGGCATGGTCCTGGGGTTCCATTGTTTTTATCGAACGTAAAAAGACGGACAGCGATGAGGCACTTCAGGGGAAAGAGTAATGAGGAACGGACCGCGCCGACCAATAGCGCTTTGTTGTGGTGACATAACACAAAACAATGGCTGAACGCGCAAATCAGGCAATTTGCACCGGCGCAGTGCAGGCGGGAATTTTCATTATTCGGGAGGCTGCGCAAAGGCAGAAAACATCCGGCTATACAGTGAATAAATCGGCGGGTAAATCAGAAGGAAAACTGGATATCGGACATAAATCAGCCTGTTAGTGCGTGTTGGCACTCATCTTGCTTCATACACATTACTTATAACACCACTTGTTTCCGTGATGAGGATGCCATCGTGAATCTCCGCCGCCTTAAATATTTTATCAAGATTGTCGATGTGGGTAGCCTCACTCAGGCCGCAGATATCCTGCACATTGCGCAGCCTGCGCTCAGCCAGCAACTCGCGACGCTGGAAGGCGAAGTGAATCAGCAACTGCTGATCCGCACCAAACGCGGCGTGACGCCGACCGAAGCGGGCAAGATTTTGTATATCCACGCGCAGGCCATTTTGCGCCAGTGCGATCAGGCCCAGAGCGCGATTGACGGCTCGGCGCTGGCACTTTCGGGCAGCGTTTCTGTCGGGCTTGCGCCGGGCACCGCCGCACAGCAACTGGCATTGCCGCTGATGGAAGAAGTCCACCGGCAATATCCGGGCATCGTATTGTATTTCAATGAAAACTTCGGCACCACGCTCAGCGAGCTGATCATGAATGGCCGGATGGATATGGCGGTGATTTACGGCAACCGGGAAATTCACGGATTACGGTTTATGCCGCTGATGAAAGAAGAGTTGTATTTCGTCTGCCCGCACGCGCTGAGCAAACCGCTGAAATCCGTCAGTCTGGCGCAGGTGGCAAAGTATGACCTGTTCCTGCCGCGCATTTACAACATCATGCGTAAAGTCATCGACGACGCGTTTATCCATGAAGCAGTGACGTACCGCGTGAAATGCGAAATCGAATCGCAAACCACCCTCAATGCTGCGCTGGCGGCGGGTTTAGGCTGCACGATCATGCCGGAATCCGCCGCCCGCGCGATGCTCAAAGCCTCGGGTTCGTGGATGGCGAAAATTGATAAACCGAATATTCAGGCGGCGCTGTCATTTTGCATGTCCGACCATCTGCCGCTGTCCCAGCCCGCCGAAGCGGTCAAAGCGATTTTACTGTCGCTGATGGCCAGCCGCACGGTGGATAACCGGCCACTGACGCTGGTGGGGTAATAAGCACACCTTATTACCGCAAAGCGAAATCCTCTTTCCTGACGTCGGCAGTGACACGATAGAGTGCTTTTACCGCCCGCAAAGCGGGTCGTTTTGTCGTCGTTATTGCGCGGGGACACTCTCTCTTCGACGGGAAGGATATGGAAAAAAAAGCACCAGCACTCAGCGAGTTGCGAGATATCGCACGAAAGATGCGTACGTCCGGCCTGAGCCAGATTGAACTCAGCGGAAACGGCTTTCGGATCAGCATGAAATACGCGCCAGTCTCCCCCGCCATTTTGCCATGCCGCATGCCGGACGAAACGCCTGCGCTTCCCGTGCTGACCGCTCCCGACGCGGTGTGTGCACCTTTCCCCGGCATTGTGTTGTTACGGCATCCGCTCAACAAAATTCCGTTCACACAACCGGGTGAAAAAGTCGGGAAAGATGCGCTGCTCGGCCTGCTAAAAGTCGGCGTGATTTATCTGCCGCTGCGCAGCCCGGTGCAGGGCGTGGTGGAATCCCTGTTCGTGGAAGACGGTGACTGCGTGGAATACGGTGCGGAGATTTTCACTTTACGCCGCGAGGAGCTGGCCGCATGAAATACATCGATTTAAACGCCGATATCGGCGAAGGCTTTGGCGATTACACCATCGCCGACGACGCCGCGCTGATGCCGCTGATCACCTCCGCCAACGTGGCCTGCGGGTTTCACGCGGGGGATGCGGTGATTATGGCGAAGACCGTCGCGCTGGCGAAAAAGTATCAGGTGGATCTCGGCGCGCACGTCGGATTCCCTGACTTGTCCGGGTTTGGCCGCCGCCGGATGCATATCGAACCGGAGGTGATGGCGCATTACGTCACCTATCAGCTTGGCGCGCTTTCTGCTTTTGCGAAAGCGGCGGATTACCCGCTGACGCACATGAGTTTCCACGGTGCGCTGGGCAATATGGTGTCCGAAGACGCCCGGCTGGCGCGGGTGTTATTGCAGGCGGTGAAGAATTTCGATGCACAAATGATCATCAGCACGATGCCCGGCAACGCCGTCGAACGCATGGCGCGGGCGCTGGATTTGCCGGTGATTGGTACGTTTCTCGCCGACCGCGCCTATGAAAGCAACGGCCTGCTGGTCAGCCGGACGCTGCCGGGCGCGGTTATTCATGACAAAGAGCAGGTACGCGCGCGCATCCGGCAGTTGCTGCGCGAAGGCACGGTGCAAAGCATCGACGGCGCGACGTTGCCGGTGGATGCGACATCGATTCTGGTTCACGGCGATACGCCGGAATCCCTCGAAATGGTGCATACGCTGCGGGAAATTATTGCCGAAATGGACATCGCGCTGATGCCGCCAGCCCGGCAACGCCGCCAGATGGCACGGTAAAACACGCTGTTATAAGCCCCTCTTATCGCCTCACACGGTTTATGTCTTATACCGTCTGAGAATTACTGGATACAGTCAGAAAACACCCACCGGCAGAACATGATGGAGCCGGAGGTTTAACAGGAGAGTCGCAATGCCATTTTCAGATTACAAAACCGCGCTGGTGACCGGCGCATCGGCCGGCATGGGTGAAGCCATTGTCGAACGCCTTTGTCAGGAAGGGATCACCGTTCATGCCGTCGCGCGCCGCGCCGATCAGCTGGCCGCCCTCGCCGCCCGCACCGGTTGTATTCCGCATGCGCTCGACGTCAGCGACCTCGACGCGGTGACGCGCCTGTGCAGCGAGATCAGCGTGGATATTCTGGTGAACAACGCCGGGGTTTCCCGTCCCGGCTCTATCCTGAGCGCCGATGAAGAATCCGTGGATACGCAGGTGGATGTGAATCTGCGCGCCGTTTTGCATCTTTGCCGCCTGCTGGTACCGGGCATGATGGAACGCGATCGCGGCCACGTCATCAACATCACCTCGATTGCCGCGATTTATAACTTCGGCGGCAACTCGATTTATCACGCCACCAAAGCCGGAGTTCACGCCCTGTCACGCCAGCTACGCGTTGACTGCTACGGCAAGCGTGTGCGCATCACTGAAATCTGCCCGGGCCGCGTGGCGACTGATATTTTCGGCAATGTTTCCGGCGATCACGAAGAAGCCCGCCGCCGTTTCATTGACGGTTTTGAACTGCCCGAAGCCAAAGACATCGCCGATTGCGTGGCGTTTGCCGTTTCTGCGCCGATTGCCGTCAACATCGGCAACATCGAAATCACCCCGACGTTGCAGGTTCCCGGTGGCCTTTCCACCATGCGCCCCGGCGAAGGTCTGTGATCTTTTTCCTATAAACCCACAGTACAACCATTCAGGAGGGTGAAAATACGATGACGCTCGATTTCAGCAAAGTCCTGACCGGTCAGTTCGGGCAGATGATCGTCGATGGCATGGTTGTCACCCTCAAGCTGGCGCTGGGGTCCTGGCTGCTCGCGATGTGTATTGCCCTGCTGCTGGTCGTCATCCGGCTGACGCACAAACGCGCCGCCGAATATTTCGTCCGCGCCTATGTGTCGTATCACCGCAATGTACCGACGCTTATTCAGCTGATGATGTGGTATTTCGCCATTCCGACGCTGCTGCCGGAATCTGTGCAGATGTGGATTAACGATTTCAACGCCGAGTTTCTGTTCTCGATGTTTGCGCTCGGATTGTGTCAGGCGGCGTATTTCTCTGAAGACATCCGCAGCGGATTACGCGCTATTCCTGAAGGGCAAACCGAAGCATCACGCGCGCTGGGCATGAGTTACACCCGATCGCTGCGTTCGGTTATTTTACCGCAGGGCATCCGCAACGCGCTGCCCTCGCTGCTCAACCACACCGTTTTACTGTTCAAAAACACCAGTCTGGCTATGGTCATTGGCGTAGCTGAACTGACTTACGTGACCCGTGATATTGAAAACCAGACGTTCCGGACTTTCGAATCGTATCTGGTGGCCTCTGCCGGTTATCTGTTCTTCTCTCTGCTGCTGATGGGTGCTGGCGCATTGCTGGCCCGCCGGTTCCAGCGGGCCTACGCGAGGTAATCACATGCTTGAGATGTTCACGATTTTGCACGACAACGGGATGCTGTTCCTGATGGGGCAATACCCGCAGGGGCCACTGGGCGGGATACTTTGTACGTTACTGATTTCCCTGCTGGCCGTTTTGTTTGCACTGCCGGTGGGTATTCTGCTCGGGCTGGCGCGTTTATCGCCTTTCCGCTGGCTGAGCTGGCCCGCTGCCTGCTGGGTCTACGGCTTACGCGGCATTCCACTGCTGATGGTGGTGTTCTGGACGTATTTCTGCGTTCCACTGTTAATCGGTCACAACATCAGCGGCTTCAGCACTATGCTGTGTACGCTGGTGATTTATGAAAGTGCGTATATCGCCGAGATCGTGCGCGGCGGCATTCAGGCGCTGCCGGGCGGCCAGTACGAAGCGGCGCGCGCTTTAGGGATGAGTTATTTCAAAACGCTGCGTCTGATTATTCTGCCGCAGGCGTTATACAACACGCTGCCAAGTCTGGTCAGCCAGTTGGTTTCTATCATTAAAGACAGCACGCTGGGTTACGTCATTAACGTGCCGGAGCTGACCTTTGCCGCTAATCAGGTGAATAACCAACTGCTGACCAAACCTTTTCAAGTCTTCGCGATTGTCGCGATTGGCTATTACATCATCTGTTTCAGCCTGACGTGGCTGGCCAATAAGCTTGAAGCCCGTATCACGCGCAAACGACAGAACCGGATGCCGGAAGCGGAGAAAATGACGAAGGCTCCACTGCTGAAGACTCAACCATAATAAGGAACGACGATGCGACCGATGATCTTATTTAATCAGGTTAATAAATGGTATGGCGAATATCAGGCGCTGACCGACCTGAGTGCTGAAATTAGAAGTGGTGAAGTCGTAGTGGTTTGCGGACCGTCCGGCTCGGGCAAATCAACGCTGATCCGCACCGTCAACCGGCTGGAACCTATTGAAGAGGGCCAGATCCTGTTCGATGGCATGGATATTCATGGCACCAGCACCCGACTGAACCAGTTGCGCACGCGTATCGGTTTTGTCTTTCAGAACTTTAATCTTTTCCCGCACGTTTCGGTGCTGGACAACATCATGATGTCGCCGGTAAAGGTGCTCGGCGTGAAACGTCAGGAAGCGCGCAAGCACGCGGGTGAACTGCTGGAACGTGTCGGATTATCACACAAAGCCAATGCCTATCCGGCACAGCTTTCCGGCGGGCAGCAGCAACGTGTTGCCATCGCCCGGGCATTAGCCATGAAACCGCCAGTGATGCTGTTTGATGAACCGACGTCGGCGCTTGATCCGGAAATGGTCGGTGAAGTCCTGAATGTGATGCGCAGTCTTGCACGTGAAGGTATGACCATGATGTGCGTCACACACGAAATGAATTTTGCCCGCGACGTGGCGGACACAATCTGGTTTATGGATCAGGGGAAAATTCTGGAAAAATCCAAACCGGAAAACTTCTTCAATCATCCGCAACACCCACGTGCCAGGAAGTTTTTAAGTGACTTATTGCACCATTAATTATTTAGAGAAGCCCGCTTAAGGAAACTTAAGCGGGCTTTTTGTTTTTCATAAAACTGAACGAACCTTTGTATCATTTAAATTCAACGAGCTAGCATGAAAAGTCTTCCCGATGCATGTTCAGTTTTCCCTCCGCATCGGGAGAATTTGGTCGTCAGATTTGGGGTCATTTCAGTTCGATTATGGAGTGACTAATCTGCTGCGTCGGGGTTGCCCATATTCTTTGCCACGAACGCTCTTAGTCTGCAGCCTTCCATTCAGAAAGCATTTTAAGGGCGCTGTCGTAGTGACCCGTAGCCCCGGCAGTACGTAAAAATTTGGCGCGCTCAACGATGATTTCATCAGGTGTGGGCTCTGCATGCAAAAGGTCGATCGTCTCATTAATGAAGTCTTCCAGCGGCATGGCATGCTCGTCACTTTCCTGACCAAACAATGTGGTTTGCACGCCTGGGGGCGCTAACTCAATTACGCGTACGGAAGTGTCGGCGAGCTGAACACGCAAGCTTTCAGTGAATGAATGAACCGCAGCTTTTGTGGCGCTATAGGTCATGGCAATAGGGAACGGAACAAACGCCAGTGCGGAACTGACATTAATGATGACACTGTCATTCTTTTTAACCAGCTGCGGCAAGAACGCATAAGTCATACGAATGGTCCCCAGAAGGTTGATCTCAACAGTCTGTTGCGCAATCTTCACTGCATTCTGATCCAAAACATTTTCGCTCAACATAATACCGGCGTTGTTGATGACAACATTCAGGTCGGGGTAGCGTATTGCTGCGAGTTCGCTTGCCCGGGTAATGGAACCGGCATCGGCAATATCGAGTTCAATGGCCTCGATGCCGGGGTAATCGTTTGTGATTTGATCAAGTAAAGCCTTGCGACGGCCAGCTACAATGACCTTATTGCCTGCTTCATGAAAACGTACCGCAAGGCCCAGCCCTATCCCCGACGTGGAACCCGTGATGAGGATCGTATTACCTGAAGTTTTCATATGTTTCTCCGGATTGATGAAAAAGGTAGAATGCCAAACGGACAGTTGTCCGACTGGAAAAAATTAACGGACAATTGTCCGTTAAGCAAGTTTTAATATTGTGGACAGGAGGACTGGTGACACAGCAACAAAAAACGGGGCGCCCGGCACGTGCTGACGCGCAGCAAAACCGCGAGCGTATTCTGTCGGTTGCACTTCAGGAACTGACCGTTTCCGCAGACGTGCCCCTAAGCACGATCGCGAAGAAGGCAGGCGTCGGGCAGGCCACTTTTTATCGTAACTTCCCGACACGGGAGGTATTAGTGATGGAGGTTTATCGCTATGAGATGTTGCAGGTCACAAAGTTTGCAGAACATTTGCTCCGGACCTGCGCACCCGAACAGGCGTTGCGTGACTGGATGAATCGCCTTGCCGAATACGCAATGACCAAAGCAGGCCTGGCCAATGCCATTCGCGAGGTATCGCTCTCGCGGGACTGTCCGGAAAAGGCAGGCTATGCCCCTGTCATTGCTGCCGCTCAGTTGTTACTTGATGCCAATAAGAAAGCGGGAACTATCCACCCGGGGGTTACCACTGACGACTTTTTCCTGGCAATTGCAGGGATATGGCAGCTCGATTTTAATGATGAGTGGCAGCCCCGGCTAACCTGGCTCATCGACATGGTGATGGCGGGACTGCGCGCGGGGGCACCGCTACGCTCAGTTTCTCAGTAGACGACAACCACAGCGTACATGCAGGAGAGTGGCGAAACAGCCGAAGTCTCCCGGGGGTCTGAATAATAATTGCCTCGTCTTTTCATTATTTTTTAAGCCTGATATTGGTTGATATTTGCAATACGTGGATCGGGTTAAAAACATCAGACGCAAAGGCGTTCTTATTTGCCGGGATTACGACATGCTCCATCCAGACAACGTCTTAATTGGTGGCGCATCTCTGGAAGAAGACCGCCGTCGTATTCCGGTGGGTTCGGTCCCTGGCTGGTTATATGTGATGAGGTTCCGGATCCGCAAAAGTTTGCGGTTCGATAATGACGTGGCCACCAAAGGTATCTTAACGACACTAAAATCCGCCGTCTCAGCCTTCTGAAAAACCTTTCCAGGTTTACGATTCTGTTCCCCGGCATCCGTAACCCCTATAAACCAATGTGTGAAAATGCGGTTATTAACCCGGCCTCTCCTCAAGGGTAAAAAGTTGCTGCCCGCTACTGACGATCTCACCCGTTGCGCACAGCACCTCAGCAATCACCCCCCCGGTGACAGCCACCACCCGGTTTTCCATTTTCATCGCCTCGACGATGGCAAGCGTATCGCCTTCCTTAACGAATGCGCCCGGTTCTACCGCGATAAATACGATGGTTCCCGGCATGGGGGCTGTTACGCCATTGCCAGTCGAACGGTTATTCTCTTCCAGATGCAGCTGGCTATCGACCCGGTATCGCTTGCCCGCCAGTATCACTTCCACGATCCCTTTTCTCTCTCTTCCCTGCCAGCTCACATCACCACACTGCCCGCCCCAGCCATGATCCACCGGCGCGATAGTGATGGTGAATGTCTCCGGACCAATAGCCGTCAGTACCCGGGTATTACCGAGCGTCAGCAGATTGACAGCAATTTCATTCCCCTGATAGCGGATATATATTTTTCCTGCGGGTGCCGCCGGGTCTAATGCCTGCCGGTCACTGTTTCCCTGTAGCCCGTACCAGGGGGAAGAGGTACGCCCTGCACTTTCCTGCTTTGCCAGCAGTGCAGCTGCGCTGGCAACGGCAGCCAGTGGCCCGACTGAGACGTCACGCTCCGTAAGAAGTTGGTCAATTAACCCGGTATGCAGGTTACCGGCCATCACCCGGGGATGGTTTAATAATTCCAGGAGAAAGCCACTATTGGTCGTTACCCCAAACACCCACGTCTGAGTCAGTGCCTGCACCATTTTAAGCCGGGACTGCTCGCGATCTGCGGCATGGACAATAAGTTTAGCAATCAGCGGATCGTAAAACGCAGGTACCTCGCCATGGTGGTCGAAAGCACTGTCGGTCCGGGCTGTCTCCGGCCATGTTACTGAGGCCGGTCCTGGCGAGGGAGTAAAGTCATCGTCCGGATCCTCAGCATATATACGGCTCTCAAAAGCATGCCCCTTACTGACTATCTGCGACTGAGACAAGGGCAGTTGTTCACCCGCCGCAATTTTGATCTGCCACTCAACAAGATCCAGTCCTGTGATCATTTCCGTCACCGGATGCTCTACCTGCAGGCGGGTGTTGACCTCAAGGAAATAAAACCGGTTGTCAGGCGCAACGATAAACTCAAATGTTCCCGCATTAAAATAGCCTATTTGCCGTGCCCCGTTGACGGCCGCGTTTAACATTGCTTCGCGAACCTCCGCAGAAATGGACGTCGCCGGGGCTTCTTCGATAATTTTCTGATGCCGCCGTTGCAGTGAACATTCTCTTTCATACAGGTGCACCACCTGCCCGTGCTTATCACCCATGATCTGCACTTCGATATGACGCGGCGAATGGATATAGCGTTCGATCATCAGACGGCCATCGTTAAAGTTAGCCCTGGCGATACGCACGGCCGCGGCAACGGCCGCCTGCATTTCAGCAGCCTGCTCCACCACCTGCATTCCTTTACCCCCGCCACCCGCGACAGGCTTGAGGATCACCGGATATCCTATTTCTTCAGCCAGCGCATTCAGCACACTGAAGGATTCAGAAGCTTCCTGCGATCCGGGGAGTACTGGCACTCCCGCTTTTTCCATCTGTTGCCGGGCCAGAATTTTATTGCCCATATCGCGGATGATATTCGCCGACGGTCCGATAAACGTCAGCCCAGCCAGGGAAACCGCCTCGGCAAACTCCGGGTTTTCAGATAAAAATCCGTAGCCGGGATGAACCGCATCACAGCCCGAATGACGTGCGGCACTCACAAGCGCATCAATGTTCAGATAGCTGTCGGCGGCAAGCGGGCCACCAATATTGACGGTCCGTATTGCACCTGACAGATGATCGGCTTCGGTATCGGCATCAGAATAAACCGCTACGTACTCAATACCCATTTCTCTGGCGGTGCGGGCAATACGTCGGGCAATCTCGCCACGGTTAGCAATAAGAATTCGATTCAACATGGTTCACATCCTGAAAACGCCAAAATGGGTCGTCTGCTGGGGTGCCTGGTGGGCAAGCGCAAGTCCCAACGCCAGCCAGTCGCGGGTATGTTCGGGAAGAATAACGGCATCCACCCACAAACGTGCAGCGACATACAATGCCTGTCCCTGCCGGTCATAAGCATCGCGGACCGGTTGTTTGACCCGTTCAGCCTCTTCAGCGGTGAAAGGTTGGCCTTTTTTTTCTAAATGCTCCTCACGCATCAGTGCCATCACCGTTGCCGCCTGCTCACTGCCGACGACAGACATTTTCGCGTTCGGCCACATTGCCATGAGCTGCGGGCCAAGCGCGCGACCACACATCGCCAGATTGCCCGCCCCAAAGCTGCCGCCAATCAGGACAGAGAATTTAGGCACACGGGCGCAGGCGACCGCATTCATCATTTTGGCTCCGTGTTTGGCAATGCCCCCGGCTTCATACTCCGGCCCCACCATGAAGCCGTTGATGTTATGCAGGAACAACAAGGGGATATTGCGCTGTACACACAGCTCGATAAAGTTCGCCGCCTTCTGCGCGCTTTCTGAATACAGCACCCCGTCATTAATCAACACCCCGACCGGAAAACCGCCGATATGGCCCGTTCCGCAAATGAGCGTGCGCCCATAGCGGGCTTTGTATTCCGTCAGCTCGCTGCCGTCCAGCAGGCGGGCAAGAATCTCCCGAACGGGGATAGGTTCACGCGGATTTGCGCTGATAATGCCAGGGATCTGGCGCGGATCGAACAGCGGCTCAACCGCCGCCATCGGCGGTGACGCAAGCTTACCGGCATCGCTGCGGGCAATAATGTCACGGACAATGTGCAACGCATGACGGTCATGTTCTGCATAGTGGTCGGCCACACCGCTATCCAGCGTATGGACATCGGCACCGCCAAGGGTCTGGGCATCAACAATTACCCCCGTTGCAGCACGCACCAGCTGCGGGCCGCCGAGGAAAATAGTGCCGTTGTCTTTGACAATCACCGTTTCGTCGCACATTGCGGGTATATATGCTCCTCCTGCGGTACAGGAACCCAACACCGCCGCGATCTGGGGTAAACCCGCCGCGGACATTTCAGCAATATTGCGAAAAATGCGCCCGATATGATGTTCATCAGGAAAAATCTCTTCCTGAAGCGGCAAATAAACGCCCCCCGAGTCCATCAGATAGACGCTGGGAAGTGCCATTTCACGGGCAATCTGCTGCATGCGCAGATGCTTCTTCAATGTCAGCGGATAATATGCACCGCCTTTTACCGAAGCATCATTGGCGTAAATCGCCACTGCGCGATTTTTAATAATACCGATACCGGTCACGATCCCGGCCGACGGCACCGAATGTTCATATACCTGATGAGCAGCCAACTGCCCAATTTCAACAAAGGCGCTGCCTACGTCAATCAGCAGGGCGATACGTTCACGGGCTGAAAGTTTGCCACGCGCCGCCTGTTTCTGACGAGCCGCCTCCCCTCCTCCCTGGAGCGCCGCTTGCCGCGCTTCATCTATTGGCTGCTGCATCCGGGCAAATGCCTGCTGGTTTTCACGAAACGTCGGATTATCGGTGTAATGACGTGCTGCAATTGTCGCCATGGTGCCTCTCTTAGAAATTAAGCGTGGACTTTGAACCGGGCGATCAGAAAACTCGCCAGTCCGGTCAGCAAGATGGCCAGCGTCCATGTGCCGTGATGCTCCAGCAGCACGGCAAATGAGGAGGCAATTCCCGCCATCCCCTGCTGCAGAAACCCGCACAGCGCCATCGCGTAAGCACCGAAATCCTTACCATCGTTCACCGCCGCCGACATGCTGCTTGGGAACATCACCGCCTGGCCGAAAATAATCAGACAATACAGCAGGATAAAAATAACCAGTCCCGATGTGTGGCTAAGTAGCCCAGCCCACCACAGAACAAGCAGCGCCAGCGCGGAGATCGCGACCATCAACGAGCCACGACGCATTAAGGTGACCACCCCCGTAGCGTGCACGATGCGATTTACCGTCAATGCGCCGGCCAGATAGGAGATGCCGATAAGCAGGCCAAAGAGACCAAAGCTGGTCACCTCCAGACCAAAACTCTGCTGCATGACAAACGGACTGACTTCCTGCAACGTCACGGTCGTGGCAAAGCCCAGCCCTCCCACGCACGCTGGCCAAAAAAACCCTGGGCGCCGCAGAATGGTTAAGTAGGCGTGCGCCATACCCTTGCTGATCCTGGCAGGTTCGGCATACGCCATCGGCACCGTCAGTGAGAAAAGCAGCGCAACAAAGCCGGTGGCGGCCAGCACCAGGAAGGCAACCTGCCAGTGCAGGTAATAGCTGATAAGTCCGCCGATAAACTGTCCGCCGCCCAGCGCGGTAATAAACGCTACCGACAATACGGAAAGTCGTTTTGCCAGTTCCGCACCACTCCAGTTATCTTTAACCAGAATGCGCCCGATAATCGCGGCTCCCCCCGCGCCGATCCCCTGCAAGGCACGTAAAACCAGAAGCAGGTTAGCGTCCCTGCACCACGCCAGCAGCAGGCTGGTGCCGATAAATAACACCAGCGATAATGTCAGTGAGATGCGCCGTCCATAGCGGTCTGCCGCCGCTCCCCAGAAAATAACGGGCACCGCCGCGCCGACGACGAAAATCGAGATCGACAACTCTGTCGCGCTCTGGGTCATCCCAAGCTCCCGCATCACGACCGGAAGTGAAGGAAGGTAGATGGTGGTCGCCATCTGCGTCATGAACACGACCAGACAGGCCAGCGACATGATCCTCAACGAAAGCGTGTCCACGGCCGGAACACGGTAACTTTCAGATTCATTCATAGTTCGCTCGCAACTGGTTGACGTGTCCGGCAAACTCCGCAATCTCACTGCGGCTGATGTTTGAACGTAGCATAATGCGCAAACCTGCTTTACCGCGCGCAATGACCGGGAAGAAAATCGGCGAGGTATAAAAACCACGTTCAAATAGCGTTTTGGCGATTGAGATGGTCGCTTCCTCGGAACCTATCTGAATAAAACGTATTGGCAGCCCGTCATTGTGATTGTCGTTTGCAATCAGCGAATCAAAATATTCGATATTTTGCTGCAGTTGATTCTGTAATTGCGTCAGCTCTTGAGTGTGATGAAGGGCGACCGACGCCAGGATCCCACCGAGCCCGGCAGTATTGATACGTTGTGACCAGAGGAATGGACCGGCAAAGCGAGAAATGAGCGTACGCTGTTCGTTATAAGGTCGCCGGCCAATAAACACCGCCCCTCCCGAAGCACCAAACCCCTTATTGAGAGAAGTAATAATGACCGTCCGGTCATTAATTTCTCCGAGCGTATCCAGTACAAGTCCCCTGCCAAGTTTACCCACAGTAGACAGGCCATGAGCCTCATCAAATAACAGGAACAGGCCATATTTTTCCTGTAAATGCAGAAGTTCTTTTACCGGAGCCTGGCCACCGGTGCTGTAAACCCCATCTGCCACATAGGCCACGCGCGGATATTTTTTGCAGATCGCTTCCAGTTGTTCCAGATCATTATGAGCAATGGTAATGACTTCGGTTTCATCAGCGCATACCGGTTTCATGATGTTAAGACAGAAATGAGCATTTTTATCGAAGACCAGCACCGGCGGTTGATTCTCCGTCAGCGCCCCGGATGCAACCAGCGGCAAAATACCCTGAGCAGCAGCGGCACAGGAGGCGACAGTAATCACGTCAGCACCAATAAGATCGGCCAGCGCCTGCTCAGCTTGCCCCAGTAGCTCAAACTGGATGCGTATGCGCGAGGTGGAGGTATTGAGCGAACCATTACTTTGCAAGGCGGCAATGGCCTGCCGGAGAATTTCAGGGTGTGAATCAAGCCCCAGATAAGAATATGAGGACATATTCACAAAGCGGTGATCACTGTTGACTTGCTGATGATGACCATTGCCAAGATTGGTGATTGCCAGGTTCGATAAACCTGAGTCCTGTGTTACCTGCCAGAAGCTGTTACTGATCTGAACGGCTTTCTTAATATTACTCCAGGTATTCATGCAGTTTGTCCCGTTTTAGTTAAGTTGGAATAAACTTGCATCAGAATGTAAAGAAAGTTAAATGCCAATTCTTAATATAATAACCCGGAAAAACATAATAAAATTTTTAATTAACACTCTACATTTTTGTATATTAAACGTCAAAATCGGCATTTAAACCCTTCATCTATTTTGTGCTAATCATTATTAAGCCGAATAAAGGCTCAGCAAATACTGTGACGATTAAATCCTTGTCGCTGGCTTTCTTTCACCCGAATAAATGAGGTGTAAAAATGCTTTTTCATGGCCGTGAAATGACCGTTAACTGGCTGGATAATGGGTTAGCAGAGCTGGTTCTGAATAGCACCGCAGCCAAAGTTAATACCATGAATTCCGTTTTCTTTGAGGAACTCTATGCAGCATTAACTATAGCTCGCAATCATAATGAAATTAAGGGGCTATTAATTCGCTCGGCTAAAAATAACTTTAATCTCGGTGCCGATTTGTATGAATTACATAGTTTGCAATATCGGCAGGATAATAGCCTCGACGTCTGGATCAACAACGCTAATAAATCGTTAGACTTACTTAATTATTTGCCCTTCCCTACGCTTGCGGCGATTGACGGCGCGGCACTGGGCGGGGGCTGTGAACTGGCGCTGGCCTGCGATTTTCGCATCGCCACACCGGCTTCAAGTCTGGGCCTGCCGGAAGTGAGCCTGGGTCTCATTCCGGGCTTTGGCGGCACAGTGCGACTTCCCCGTCTGGTGGGGGTCGATCATGCCCTGGAGCTTATCACCACCGGCCAGTCTTCTGATGCCGACCGCGCCCTGAAACTGGGCCTGATCGATGCCAGGATCGCTCAGTCGCAACTCCTGAGTGCGGCGACACATATGCTGACCGGTGCTTCGCAGGGTGAATTGGACTGGCGGGTCGCACGGCGTGAAAAACAGGCCCCGCTGCGCCTGAGCACAACAGAGTCTGTTATGACATTCTTCCATGCGTCTGCAGGGGTAAAAAATTCGGTACAGAAGTATAAGGCGGCCGCGGTTGCTGCTATCAGTACTGTCGAGTTTTCAGCCTCCCATGCCCACCGCGAAGCCTCAGACGCCGAACGCCAGCAGTTTCTCAGGCTGGCGCGCACGGACGAAGCAAAGTCCTCTATCGGGGCGTTCCTCAGCAAAAGACAGGTCATCAGACGGGCAGAAACGCTGGCGGCATATGGTCAGCCTGTTGAACAGGTCGCGGTACTGGGCTCCGGGATTATGGGTAAGGGAATCGCTTATCTTTCTGCTTTGCATGGCGTACCCGCGTTGATACACGCTAACAGACCGCAATCCCAGCTCGCTGCGCTGGATGCTCCTAAAAAATGGCTTAACCAGCTTCTGGCGAAAAATCAGATTGACGGAAATCACATGGCCCGCGTGCTGTCAGACATACGCGTAACAGCAGGCTATAAAGGGCTTGATCTGGCCGGGATAGTGATTGAATCCGTGGTAGAGGATAAAGCGGTAAAAGCCCTCGTGCTGGCCACGGCAGAGCAAAACATTGCCCGGGACACCGTGCTGGTCACCAATACCTCAACGTTTGGGGTTGGTGAACTGGCACGCGGACTGACACGACCGACGCAATTTTGCGGCCTGCATTTCTTTAATCCGGCGCAGCGCATGCCGCTGGTGGAAATTATTCGCAGTGAAAACACCTCGGATGCCACGCTGGCAACCGTGGTGGCCTATGCCAGGAGGCTGGGAAAGACCCCCGTGATCGTCAAAGACAGGCCGGGATTCTTTATCAACCGGGTGCTCTTCGCTTACCTGAGCGGTTTGCTGATGCTGGTGCGTGATGGCATCAGCTTCCGCCATATTGACCGGGTAATGGAAGATGCCTTTGGCTGGCCAATGGGCCCGGCATGGTTGCTGGATGTTATCGGGATCGATACCGCACACGCCATTTTTAAACAGCTTTCTGCCGCCTGGCCCGAGCGTTTTAACGCCGATACCACGGCAATTATTGATTTTCTTCACGCACATCAGCGTCTGGGAGAAAAAACAGGACAGGGATTTTATCGCTATCAGCAGGACAAGAAGGGCCGCAGCCAGCGTGTGGCAGATAAAGATTTTGAGACGAAGCTGGCCGCACTGCAGTCTCCCCCTTTGCCGCTGAGCGAAGATGACATTATCGATCGCATGATGATCCCGATGGTGAATGAAGTTATCCGCTGCCTTGAAGAAGGCGTGATCGGCTCCGCTGCTGAAGCAGATACCGCATTGATTCAGGGGCTGGGGTTCCCGGTTTATCGCGGCGGTGCATGCCGTTATGTCGATACCCGGGGTACGGCAAACTTTAACCGCGCGGCCCGGCACTTTAGCGCGCTGGGTGGCCTCTATCAGTTACCTGCATTGCTGCTTTCCCCTGCTCACCAGAGCGCACCGTTTTATCCTCATCCCACCGCCGATGCTCAACGCAGCGTACTGGCATAAGGAATATTCAATGGAAAATGTCGTTATTGTAGATGCGATCAGAACGCCGATGGGCCGCGCCCGTGAAGGTGCATTTCGCCATGTCCGCGCAGAAGCCCTTTCAGCACATGTGATGCGCGAGCTGCTGGCCAGACAACCCGGACTGTCGTCAACAAACATTGACGATATTTACTGGGGATGCGTACAGCAAACGCTGGAGCAAGGATTTAATATCGCCCGTAATGCGGCACTGCTGGCGGAAATACCTCACACGGTGCCTGCGACGACGGTGAACAGGCTTTGCGGTTCATCCATGCAGGCGTTACATGATGCCGCGCGGGCCATCATGGTTGGTGACGCCACTCTTTGTATCGCCGGGGGGGTTGAACATATGGGCCATGTTCCGATGACCCATGGCATTGATTTTCATCCCGCCCTGAGTAAAACCGTTGCCCGTGCGGCAGGCAACATGGGGCTCACGGCGGAGCTACTGGCAAAAATGCATAACATCAGTCGGGAAATGCAGGATGAATTTGCGCTGCGTTCCCATCAGCGGGCCGCACATGCAAGTCTTAAGGGGCTTTTTGACGCAGAGATCGTGCCTACCCACGGTCATGATGCTCATGGCGCACTGGTTCGCCATCAAAAAGATGAGGTCATCCGCCCGGAAACCAGCCTGGACAGTCTCAATAATCTGCGACCCGTTTTTGATCCTCATACGGGAACGGTCACTGCAGGGACGTCGTCGTCACTGGCAGACGGCGCATCAGCAGTCTTACTGGCCAGCGAGTCGTATGCACATGCACATGGCCTGCCTGTACGCGCCCGTATACGTGCCATGGCGGTGGTGGGCAGTCAGCCTTCAACCATGGGTTACGGCCCCGTTCCGGCCAGCGAATTAGCACTGAAACGCGCCCGGCTATCCATCGAAGATATCGACCTGTTTGAGCTTAATGAAGCCTTCGCCGCGCAGGTGTTGTCCTGCATTAAAGGGCTGGGCCTGCTTGACCAGATCGACGACAAGATTAATCAACATGGCGGCGCCATCGCACTTGGCCATCCTTTGGGATGCACCGGAACCCGCATTACCACCACATTAATCAACCTGCTGGAACAGCGTGACAGGCAATTTGGCCTCGCCACGATGTGTATCGGGCTGGGCCAGGGGATTGCCACCGTTTTTGAGCGCGCCTGAATCAGGGTATGCGGGAAGCGCAGATCCGTATGCATTCTTCCATATTCTCAAATTAGATATAAATAGCATTTTTTATTACTTTTATGAGCATCTTCAACTTTGTAGGGTGAGGTCATACCCTCAGAGCCTGAATACCCCGGAGCAAGGAATAATGAAAACAAAAGCGGCAGTAGGATTATTATTAGCGGCACTGGTCGCAACGGCCCACGCAGCAGAATCGCCTGTATCGGGCGGGACATTAAATGTCGCCTTAGGTAGCGACACCCCTATCATCGATCCTTCCATTACCGGTTACTCAGTCACGGCCTTGATCACCCGTAATGTCGTGGACTCGCTGGTAGGGCAAGCCGGGGATAACCGTTTTACCCCGTGGCTTGCCTTGCGCTGGGAGATTAACGACAATCACACGCAATATACCTTCCACCTGCGCAAGGACGTGACCTTCAGCGACAAAACCCGGCTGGACGCGCAGGCGGTTAAATATAATTTGGATCGCATCCTGGATCCCAAAACTACCTCAAGCTATGCGAAATCGCTGCTTGGCCCGATCGACAGCATCACCACACCGGATGATTTTACCGTGGTGATCCACTATAAGACGCCGTTTGCGCCACTGTTGCAGGGTCTGAGTCTGCCTTATCTCGGTATACAATCACCGACCTATCTGAAGAACACCCCAAATACCAGCAACACCGTCGTGGGATCGGGGCCTTTTATCCTTAAATCCTTCGTCAAGGGCAACGGCAGCCAGCTGACACGCCGTGATGATTATCAATGGGGGCCGGGCTACGCGCACCATCAGGGTCCTGCATGGCTCTCCGCCATTAACTTTAAATATCTGCCGGAATCCTCTGTCCGATTGGGCGCGTTAACCAGCGGGCAGGTGCAGGCCATTGATGCCGTTCCTCCCGCCAATGTCCGTGCACTTCAGCGTAATCCACAAGTCAGTATTCTGACCAAAGAAAATCCGGGCATTCCACGGGTGTTGTACCTCAATACGTCTAAAGGTCCGTTCAGCGACGTTAACGTCCGGCAGGCGTTTCTGCATGCGGTCGATCCCGCTTCTGCGGTAAAAGTCGCTTTCTTTGGTACGCTGAAACCTGCGGATAGCGTGCTGGGGCCACAAACACTTTATTACGACGCTAACGCCCGCGTTTCCGCAGCCCAGCCTGCAAAACAACTCAGCCCGGGGCAGCCGTTGACCGTGCATTTTCTCTATGACCCGGCATCGACCGAAAGCGCGGATGTCACCCTGTTCCAGGCCATCCAGTTCCAGGTGAAGAAGGCCGGTTTTAACCTTCAGTTTGATCCGGTTGACAGTGGTATCTTCAGCGCGCGTACCGCCAGCAACGACTACGATATCGTCTCGAATTTCTACGTGCGCGCCGAACCGGATATTCTGCGTACCGTTTTCCACTCAGCCTACATCCCACCTAAAGGTGCCAACTACAGTCACGTTAATGCACTGGACGATAAACTAACGCTGGCAATTGGTGCTCCTGATGCACAACGGAAACAGATATACAGTGATATCCAGCGCCAGGTGATTGATCAGGCCTATGTCGTTCCGCTGTACATACCGGCGTATCAGTTGGGGATCAGCAAAAAAGTCCAGGGTATCAGTTGGGCTACCAACGCTAAACCTAACTTTTATGATGCCTGGCTGAGCAACTGATATGGCAAAAATTGTCCTGCACCGCCTGCTCTCCATTATTGCCGTCCTGTGGGGAGCGGCCACGCTGACGTTTATAGCTATCAAACTGATACCTGGCGATCCGATACTTATCATGAGCGGCGGCGAGAACGTCGTTGATGATGCCTGGCGCGCAACGATGACGGCGAAACTTGGGCTGGACCAGCCTCTCTGGGCGCAGTATTTGCATTATTGCGGCCAGGCGCTGCTGGGCCATTTCGGTGAGAGTTTCCAGTTCCGGGCACCGGTAACCACAGTCATTACTGCCGCGCTGATACAGACCCAGACACTGGCAGGTTGCGCGCTTCTGCTGGCGGTATTACTGGCTACGCTCAACGCTCTGGCGACCTCCGGGCGCTGGTGGCCACTGCGCGCACTGTTCTCCGGGTTGGAACTTTGTCTGCTGAGTACACCGGTCTACTGGATTGGTATTATTCTGCTGAGCATTTTCAGTTTCCGCCTGAACTGGTTTCCGGTAACGGGTAACGACGGCTGGGTTTCGCTGGTGCTTCCGATTATCGCACTGAGCCTGCCACTGACAGCCATCCTCAGTCAGGTGCTGCGTGACGGTCTGGAAGAGGCCCTGCAACAGCCGTTTGCCATGACGGTTCGTACCCGTGGCGCGGGCGAGACGTTGCTACGCCTGCGCCACGGACTGCGTCATGCATCGCTTGCCGCTTCTACACTGACCGGTACCATGCTGGCGAATCTGCTCAGCGGATCCATCCTGACCGAAACTGTTTTCGGCCGCGCCGGGTTGGGTAAAATCACGCTTCAGGCCATTGCCAGCCGCGATATGCCGCTTATCCTTGGTCTGGTAATGCTTTCAGCATTGTTATTTATCGTCATAAACTTGCTGATGGACGTGATTTATCTGTTCATCGATCCTCGTCTTCGTAACAGGTCATTCTGATATGAGTAGCGTTCCGGCCCTTATCCTTAACCGTCAGCGTGACAGATCGCGCCCGGCGCACCCGTTACTCACGTTAAAAAGCCTGCTCCCGGCAATAGCCATTGTATTGCTGGTGCTGATTGCCATTGCACCGTACTGGTTTACCCACAGCTTGCCGGATGATATGGACATGGAGGCCATATTGCAGCCGCCTTCGCTACACCATTGGTTCGGTACCGACGCGCTGGGACGTGACGTTTACACCCGCGTGATATACGGATCAGCGTTGTCGCTGAGTATTGGTGTTGGCGCCACCCTGATTGCGGGCTGTGGCGGGATTCTGCTTGGTGTAATCGCCTCATTGGGGCCCCGTCCGATACGGTTTATGGTGGTGCGCCTGCTGGATATCCTGCTGGCCTTCCCGGAACTATTGCTGGCATTGCTGGTGATCGCCGTACTGGGGCGCGGCCCGTCCAATACGCTGCTGGCAGTGGGTTTATCGGGTATCGCGGGGTATGCGCGGCTGCTACGGTCACAGATCCTCCAGGTGCGACTATCGGGTTATGTGCAACAAGCCATCGCCCTCGGCGAAACGCCTTTCACCATCATCATGCGGCATATTATTCCCAACTCGCTGCGCCCGTTGCTGATTGTGTTAACCATCGGCATTGGTCAGGCTGTCCTGAGCGCGTCTGCGTTGAGCTTTCTGGGCCTGGGGGTGGTGCCGCCTACCGCAGAATGGGGGGCGTTGCTGGCTGACGGCCGCGACTTTCTCGACATTGCGCCATGGATAAGCCTGCTGCCCGCGAGCGTGGTGGCGCTGTCGGTGATTGCGCTCACACTGGCCGGCCGCCGCTTGCAAACAATTGCATCAAAAGGAGCGTAACCATTATGGAGAACAACCGTCCTGTTAACCCGCTGCTGGAGGTATCGCATCTCACGGTAAGTTTCGCGGATGTCGAGGTGGTCAAGGGACTGTCATTTAACCTGTATGCGGGTGAGATCCTGGCGCTGGTCGGGGAATCCGGTTCGGGTAAGTCGGTCACCGCGCGCGCACTGGTTGGGCTGGCAGGTGAAAAAGCCAGCGTTGACGCACAACGACTGCGACTGACAACAGCGGATGGCAAAGCACAGGATCTGCTTGCCTCAGGAGATCCTCAGTGGAAAGCCCTGCGTGGTAAAGAGATTGGTTTTGTCTTACAGGATGCACTGACATCTCTCGATCCTTTACGCACCATCGGGCAGGAGGTGGCAGAGGCGCTACAGTTGCATCGGCGTGTGCCACGACGGGATATTGATCGCCAGGTCGCCGGGCTGCTCACCTCCGCAGGCATTCCTGACCCCCATCATCGTATGCAGCAGTACAGCCATCAGCTTTCCGGCGGCCTGAGGCAGCGCGCCCTGATAGCCTCCGCACTGGCAGCGGGGCCACAGATGCTGATTGCAGATGAACCCACCACTGCCCTGGATGTGACGGTACAACAACATATCCTCCTTTTGTTTCGCCAACTGGCGGATCGCGGGCACGCGGTATTGTTGATTACCCACGATCTGTCCGTCGTGTCACAAATCGCCGATCGCGTACTGGTGATGCAACAGGGTATCGGTGTTGAACAGGGCGAAGCAGCCCGGGTTTTAGCGGCACCACAGCATCCCTATACACGGAAACTATTAAGTGCTATTCCCGGCGTTCATACCCGTCACCGCTGGCTTTCAACATCGGGCAACGTGCCCGATCCCAGGATGAAGGCGGCTTCTGAACAGGTGGTGCTTCGTGCCGATCGCCTGTCACTGGCTTATCCCCGTGGTGATGGTTCAACACACCAGGTTCTGAAGCAGGTCTCTCTGTCGCTGCGCCGGGGAGAGACATTGGGACTGGTCGGCGAATCAGGATGCGGGAAAACGACACTTGGCAAGATTTTACTCGCGTTGCAGTCCCCCCACTCCGGTGAGGTCAGGCTTAACAATCAGGCCTGGAGCAGCATGTCTGAAAAACAACGTCGCCCGTTGCGGGGGCGAATTCAGACTATCACACAGGACCCGCTTGGCTCGTTCAACCCCCAGTACACAATTGGGCAAATCATCCGTCAGCCATTAAAGCTCATCCCAGGTCTGAACCGGGAAGAGATAGAGAATAAAATACTGCTGCTGATGAAGCAGGTAGGGCTGTCTCCTGAATTACTGACACGTCGCCCGCAGACACTCTCAGGTGGGCAGCGGCAACGTGTGGCAATAGCCCAGGCGCTGGCCTCTGATCCTGATATCATGATTTGCGATGAGCCAGTTTCAGCACTGGATGTCACGACCCAGGCGCAGGTTTTGGACCTGTTGAAAACCCTGCAACACCAGTTGGGCCTGGCCATTCTGCTAATCTCACATGACCCAGGCGTAGTGCTCCATATGAGTCATCGCGTCATCGTTATGAAGGATGGAGAGATTATCGAAACCGGGGAGGCAGAGGCATTGATCACGCAGCCCAAGCAGGATTACACCCGGCAATTATTTACCGCAATAAGTGAAACAAAATGAGTCCCGTTCGCTACGGGAATATCTACGGCGTCGGGTTAGCAGTGGGATAAGTGATAAAACGTGTATGAAAATATAGCGGGAAACTTACTGGAATAGCGGATAAAGTCGTCAATACGATAACGGCCTTGCTCATGCAGAGCATAATTTACATATATTGCATCATATTATTAGTGACAGTGTCACGTACGTTTTCCTAAGTCGGCCAATGCGTACCTCCCTCGTTCAGATACTGATAGCGATGTATCTGATGCCAGTATTTTTGCCAGTCTGAATGCTTCATCTCCAATATGATCTAATTCCTTGATTAGCATTTCTCCTGCTATACGCCGAACAATAGGTGAACGGTCAATGGTTGCCATTTTTAAATTCTCAAGAAAAGGCCTTTTGGTATCTATTATTCGCTCCTTTAAAACAGGAACGCTGCGTCTTATGCCATATGCTTTGTCAATCCACTGCCATGTCATTCCCTCAGCCCAAACGAATTTGCTTTCAAACAGACAACGATATGCTTTTGCTCGCAGGGTGGGTTGAACCGATGATTCTGCAATCTCTGTCAGAAAGGCGTCTAATGCATTTATACGACCGGCTTGCATAAATACAGTGGCAACAGGTCCCGATGTGGAATAAATAAGCCGTTTTTTAAGAGACTCGGTTACTTTCTCCATTAAAATAATTTTCATCAGAATATCTTTTTCTCTATCACCCATTCTCCCCCATGAATTCCAGTAGGGGAGTGTTATAAACAAGACATCAACGATAATCTCCGGGTCTGAACATTCAGCGATTAATGGTAATACATCACGTGCAGCCTCTCTTACCTGAGGAACCCAGTCATTAAGTTTCCGGACGACCAAAGCAAATAAAAAACTATTTGGTGCTCCACCTGATAATGTCCTTAATGCTTTTTCCCGCCTGAAACCATCAGCATTACAAACATCCAGCCATTTGAGAGAACCAACCCGATAATTCTTAAATCTTGCGTATTGTGGATGAGACGTTTGAAGTGACGATGAAATTGTCCAACGGATCAAACATCCCCAGTAATCAAGGTTTTTTAATGGCAGTTTCGAGCTTGCAGCAATAAACGTTGATATATCCGGTCTGATAACCTGATACAAAACATCAAAGGTAAGTGATTTATTTACAGATGTCATAACTTCCTGTTGAAGGCTATCCTGCAGTTGCATGCGCTAATTTCCCCTGAAAATTTTATAGCTGCCAGATCTTTTTAAAGTAGCGATAGCGTAAAGTCAACTCGCGTTTGCCCGCTTACTATTTGTCAGCACATATATATCAATCCTTGAATATATTATCAGGACGTTAATTCATGGCTGTCGGCAAGCAGCTCGTGTATTTCCCTGGACGACTATGGTCCGGAAAGGATCACACTGACCCAGTACTCTTTGTTGATAGGATAGATAGCTAATCATCCTCCTTTACGCAGCCCTTGCAGTAATGCCTGCGTCGCACCGGAAGATTTTCCAGATGGCGAACATACGAGACAAAATTCACGGTGTATAGAAGGTGTCACCGGTACCACGCACAGGCCCCGCAATTCATCTGGCAGGGCAGATTCAGGCACCAGCGCCACCCCCATGCCTTCACGCACCAGCATGCAGGCGCTGACCCAATCCCGTACTTTTACGCGTACATCGGAGAGGTGCAAGCCTGCCTGCTCCATCAGGCTTTTTCCATTAACGACACATCCGCCTGTCGCGAGAATAAAGGGTTGGTCGGCCAGTTCCTCTAGCGTTATGCCATGCGCCCTTTCATTGCGCCCCTGCAAATGATGGGATGGCATTACCGCTACCCACGCATCCTGACCCAAAACCACGTCTGCTCTTCCCGGTACAGGGTTCATCACCACACCCAGTTCAACAGTGTCTGCTGCAATCCATTCCTCCACTTCCTCATCCGTACCTTCCAGTACCACCACTTCTGTGCCCGGATGCAGGCGTTTAAAGTCGCGCAGCAGTCCAGGAAGAAATGTGGAAGTCACTGAGGGAAAACTGGCGAGGCGAATCCTTCCGCCATATAGACCGCGGCTCTCATCAGCCAGCACGCGGATCGCATTCAGGCTCGCAAGCATTCTCCTTGCCTGTTCAATAACCTGCTCACCCAGTGCGGTGACGCCGATGTGCCGACGCTCCCGCGTGAACACCGGGAACCCAAGTGAAGCCTCTAACTGGGCGATAGCCTGACTGGCGCCGGACTGAGTCATTCCTACCTCTTCAGCGGCGCGTGAGATATTACTGGCATCCGCAACGGCTACCAGTAAGCGCCAGTGCACAAGATTCATCATGCGTATCAGTAGCTCATCTAATAGTTAATTTGTTAATCATTAATTTTACAGCAGGAAACACATTACGCACAGTGTGTTCAGGAACGCACAGCACATTGTTAAACAGCTTTTCAATTTTATCGGAGAGATAATGAAGCTTTATTACGCCCCGGATACCTGTTCGCTTTCACCACACATCGTTCTGCGTGAACTCGGGCTTGAATTTGAACTGGTTAAAGTGGACAACAGAAGCAAACTCACCGCTGACGGACGTGACTTCCGTACCATTAACCCTAAAGGTTATGTCGCCGCACTGGAACTGGACAATGGCCAGATACTGACCGAAGGTCCGGCAATTGTGCAGTACCTCGCTGACCTGAAGCCGGAAAGAGGGCTGGCACCGCGAGCGGACAGTTGGGCGCGAGTGCGCCTGCAGGAGTGGCTAAACTTTATCACCACTGAAATACACGCGGGATCCGCACCGCTTTTCAACTCAACACTGCCTGAAGACGTCAGGTCGATTTTTCGTGAAAAACTCTTCCGGCGGTTCGATTTTCTGCAGGATACGCTCAATGAAAATGCCTATCTGACGGGCCCGTCGTTCAGCGTTGCTGATGCTTACCTTTTCACCGTGCTGGGTTGGTGTAAATTCTTTTCCATCGAACTGAATCGCTGGCCTGTATTAACGGCCTATAGGGAAAATATTTATGCCCGTCCTGCCGTGCAGGCGGCCTTACTGGCAGAAGCCTCTCAGCTGGCGTAGAAATTGGTCACATCGGCAAAAGATAACCTTCCGGCAACCCGGTATCGGCTCTTTCCGTGACAATCCGGTAACCGGCAGTGGGTACCGGTTTGATATTTTTATTCTTTTTGTTTTCCTGTTTTTGCAGCATGCAGAATATGTATGCTGCATCAGTCAACTGGCAGTGCCGTTATCAGCGTCGAAGTCCAGAACGTGGCCAGAAAAAGGGCTGCAAGCACCGACGCGGTGGCATGGATCTGACGCTTCATCATTTGTGCTCTGCCAGGGATTTTTCATGAAATTACGGCAAAAAATTACGGGGTGTGGAATCCAAAATGGCACGAAAAGCCGCTGTAAATGCGGCCGGACATGAGAATCCAAGCTGGTAAGCGACCTGCTTAATGGGCATGCCATTGGCGAGAAGATCTAACGAAGCACAAATCCTGGCTCTTTGCTTCCAGGTTCTGAAACTGAATCCTGTATCCCTGATAAACAGTCTCGAGAAGGTACGTTCAGACATTGTGGCGATATGAGCCAGCTCACTAAGCGACGCTTCCCAGCGATAGCTGACCATTATCTCTCTGGCTGCACAGAATAAGCGCTCATCACGGGGCATAGGAAGTTGCGCAGTTAAGGGGGTTGCCTCGCTGAGGATCTCCAGAAGCAACAGGGCCATTTTCCGTTGACCCGCTTCGCTATAGTCCTCACTGAATAACCCGGCTATCAATTCTTTCACCAGCCCGGTAGCGGTAATGACGTGCACGTGCTTACTCTTCGTAAAGTTCGTGCATTCAGCGATAAGGTTGCTGCTGAAATAGATGGCGCGCAGGTCTGTCTGCGATAGCAGGTTATAACTGTGGATCTGAAGAGGCGGTATCCATAACGCGCGCTGAGGAGGTATTACCCAGCGGTTTCCCTCCGTTTCAACCAGCATAACTCCCCTGGTGGCAAAGAGCAGTTGTCCTTCAATATGATAATGAGGAGGATCAGCTTCCCCGCGTTGATAGCATATGGCGGTGCCTGACCAGCCTGTGGCGTCATCGTGTCTTGGCGCTTTATCTATACTACCTGGCATTTCAGATTCAGCCCCTGCAAGTATGATAATCAGGTTGAAACATCCAGTCTGGAACAATATTGGCTGGGTGAGACGTAAAAAAGAAGATTATCATAAGTTTGACAGGAGCATATGCCAATGCGAGTACACTTCATCGTACATGAAAGTTTTGAAGCACCGGGGGCCTATGAAACATGGGCAAGAGTACGGGGTCATGACGTCACTTTTTCCCGTGTTTATGCAGGTGAAAAGCTCCCATATGATGCTCATGGCATCGATTTATTGATTGTCATGGGTGGACCACAGGATCCGGCCGTGACCCTTGAAGAGTGCGCCCATTTTAACTCAAAAGCTGAGCAGGCTTTAATTGCTTCGGCCATAAAGTCTGGTAAAGCCGTCATTGGTATTTGCTTAGGTTCTCAGCTGATTGGTGAAGCGCTTGATGCCCCGTTTGCCCCCAGTCCAGAAAAAGAGATAGGTAAGTTCCCGATTTTCCTGACCGAGGCGGGCAGTAAAAATGAGATGTTTACCCATTTTGGCGCAACGCTGGAAGTAGGTCACTGGCATAACGATATGCCGGGCCTGACGGCTCATGCTGAAATTATCGCCTACAGTGAAGGGTGTCCGCGTCAAATCGTGGCTTATTCCGATTTAGTTTACGGATTCCAGTGCCATATGGAGCTTACCCCGGACGTGGTTGAACGGCTGATTGCCCATTCCGCGAAAGACCTGAACCGGGCCGCAGACTATCGCTTCGTCAATACCGTGGAAGAGCTGCGTACACATGATTACAGTGAAATGAATAAGGTTTTGTTCACTTTTCTCGACAAACTTGATGCGCGATACAAATCGACAAAAGCATGAAATAAAGTCCGGAGCTTTCCTTTTGCGGGCTATTTTACTCACGAAAGATTTTGCAGCGGCCGTTCCTGGCACAGGCTGTGTGAAAACCCTGACCAAAAACTGAAGTGCGCACGTCTACGCAAAATCTGGAATTGATCGACTGGTTAGTAGAGCCGAATTTTACGTATGAGCGCGGTTTTCAGCTCTGTTTTTGGCATTTTCAGCGGCCAAAAAAGTTTTCACACAGCCTGGGCACGAAGCAGACCAGTGTGAGGTTCGTTAGGTCCGCTGCGAGCGAGGAGCGGGCATAAATTCTCGTAAGCCGATTGCAGTACGTTAAATTGCAGACGTAACGATAAGCTGAACAACTTAGGATAGAATGCTCTTGTGTAGGAGCACAACGTGAACGTTTGAGCAGCTAATAGGTAAATTATTCATGAGTAGGCGACTTAACAGAGATCATCGAACCAAAGTCAGAAATATTCCCCGACGCATAAAAGCTCTTAATCGTTGGGCTGGTACTTTTCATAGCCCTGAACGTAGCATTTTTTCAGAAGATGAGCATTACTGGAATTTCAAAATTCCAGTAGAAATTAATCTCATTCAGGGAAAATACAGCACGATTAAAACCAAAGCAGCTTGTGCACAAGCTTTAATTAACGCATGTTCAAACCTTATAACGGCCACTGTTGGTATGAATTACAGTCCGCGGATTACCGCTGTTGTATGTCTTCCGGATATGTTTACAAGTGAGGTCTGTCTTTATCGCTCCGAAGAATATTATCAAGGCTTCATAACTGAAGATCGTTCTGAGAATGGTGCTTCTTCTTTGATCAAAGATCGTAGCCTTGCTGCTGAGTGGGGACTCGTTCTACCAGCTAACATACAGGAAATAGGTATCACACTCGAATATTATGGAAGCGAGGACCGGGATGAATGGTTCACGGGAGAACGCTGGTATTATGGTCAGGTGACTTAAGAGAGTTGCTTTCATTTGATTGGAAATAAAACTCCTATAAAAGGAGATTCTACTTTTGTCTAACGTGCATTCCTGGCACGTAGCGGATGAGCTAACGAAGCTGGAGGACCGCTATGAGCGAGGAGCGGACATTGCCGCATAATAGTCTGTACAAGGGGTTTGGGCTTCGGGCAGTTTGGAGAACGGATATTCTTGTACTTTGAGCGTATTTTTTAACCAATCGAAGAGCGTAAGGAATTGATCTGGCATCAATGGCTATCGCTTTTAAGTTCTTAAGGCTGGTTGAGTCCTTTTATGTACGACGCGCTGACATGTGGCCAACGTTTTCGGACTTCGAACGTCGTGGATGATTTTAACAGCCAGGTTTTGTCTATCGAAAATGACCAGAACTACCCTAAAGTCGTTATTACTTCTGGGTAGTTTTTATGTAAACTATTTACCAATGGCACTGACCATTGACACTGTTGGCATTAGAGTTGCCGCCAAACGCTCCACCATTATTATTCGAGCCTCTGTCCCTGCAGCCAATATAACCTCCAATGGCTCCTGATATACCGCCATAAACAGCACCTTCTCCGGCCCCTGATATTGCACCAGCTGCTACACCAACGGGACCGCCAGCCAATCCTGCTACTCCACCTCTTATTCCATTCGCGACTGCTCCGCCTGCGGCACCAGCGATCCCACCTTTTACTGCTGCTCCACCGCAATGTCCACCTTCATAATTGGAATTAGCATTTCCTCCGGAAACAATGCTAATTTCCTTTTGTGTAAGCTCTCTTAACATTTTATTTATCCTTAATTGGTATTATTTTAGAAGTGATAAAATTAGATATAATTACAGCTACAGCTACAGTCAAAAAAATCACTAATATTGGATGCGAAATATAAAAAACAGTTCCAGAAAGGCAATATATTACCAATGATGTTATTGAAGCACACAAAATAAGCCTCAATAAGCTATTCTTAATAAGAAGAATCATCTACCAGCCTCATCATCATTAAGTAAAAATCCCAACAGTATGTTGGTGATTATTTCTCAGCTACTCGTTTACTTCTCCGTGAAAGCTCCCAAATAGTTATACGCTCAAAAGTAAGCTCTTTGTCAGTTTTGTTTTATTTTGTTACATTTAATCTCATTTTCTTAATATTTAATTGATAAGCGTTATTTTTCTCGTTTCTCTTTGCCCTTCATGCTACGAGAACAGTAGGTTTTTTAAGATACTGTAATTTATAACTAAAATCTCTTTATTCACCCGATATTTTTTGAAACTGTTAATCTTTTTTTTGAAGTATGTTTGTTGAGTAAAGTTATCTAACAAAACAGGAGTACAATCCTTCACTGGAAACAGCCTGCATCAACCTAAGCTCGATGGTTGGCCTTCTTATATTGTCACGTGTGATAAGTCATTAATCTTTCGATGAAAATAGAGGGTTAGAAGATCAAAAGGACTGATGAACAAACGCTTGCCGGAGCAATATAATGTCATGGCATAATAAACGTGACGCATCACATACCAACTCGCTAAGGAAGGGCAAACCGTGTTTCGCCAGGAAGCGATTGATAGTCAGAAAATGAAATGGCGTGGTAGAGCGCTACTCCTCCCCGGAATTCCCTTTTGGGTCACAGCATCCTTATGTCTTTTATTTATTACAGTCTTCCTGACCTGTGTCATCACCGTAAACTATACCCGCAGAGTCAACGTCACCGGAGAGATTAGTACCTATCCGCGCGTGGCAAACGTCTATTCCGGAGTTCAGGGAGTGATTGTTAAAGAATTTGTTACTGAAGGGCAGGTAATCAAAACGGGCACGCCTATTTACCAGATTGATGTGAGTAAAAGTACGCGCCGCGGCGTGGTCAGCGACAACCAACGCCGTGATATCGATAACCAGCTTGAGCGCATTACACAAATCATCAGCCGACTGGACAGCAGCAAAAAAGACACAGTCGAGATGCTGGAGAAACAAAAGGCACAATATACCGTTGCTTTCCAGCGCTCCACCGACATACTGCGGCGCGCCGAGGAAGGACTCCGTATTATGAAAGAGAATATGCAGAACTATCGGCAATATCAGACCAAGGGGCTTATCAATAAGGATCAACTCACCAATCAGGTGGCGTTGTATTACCAGCAGCAAAACAATCTATTGGGTCTCACCGGCCAAAACGAGCAAAACTCTCTGCAGATCACCGCTTTGGAAAGTCAAATCCACACACAGGCCTCAGAATTTGATAACCAGATTTATCAAATGGAACTACAACGCTACGAACTGCAAAAAGAGCTGCTGAATATCGATGCCGGCGGAACCATCATCGTCCGTGCCCTGGTTGACGGTCGCGTCGACTCCCTTAGCGTCACGGTAGGGCAAATGGTTAACGTCGGCGACAGTTTGCTGCAGGTTATCCCACCCTACATTGATCATTACTCTCTGGTACTTTGGGTACCTAATGATGCTATTCCCTATATATCCCCAGGGGACCGAGTCAACATTCGCTATGAGGCCTTCCCTTCTCAGAAATTTGGGCAGTTCGCCGGCACGGTGTCAGTGATTTCCAAAGCACCGGCGTCACCGCAGGAAATGCTGACCTATCAGGGCGCCCCCAAACCCGCGCTGACCTCTGCAGTCCCTTACTACAAGGTGATTGTCAGACCAAAAAAGCAGACCATTATGTATAACGGTAAACGCCTGAACCTTGAAAACGGTATGAAAGCGGAGAGCACACTATTTTTGGAAAAAAGAAAGATATATCAATGGATGCTATCACCGTTCTACGACATGAAACACAGCGCGTCGGGACCGGTCAATGAGTAGGCTCTCTGTCAAAAAACTGCTCGGCCAGCTCGACATCCGGCTGCGACAACGCGTCCCGCTAGTTCATCAAACTGAATCCTCTGAATGTGGTCTCGCTTGTCTGGCGATGATCTGCGGCCATTATGGCAAGAACGTCGATCTGATTGCGCTACGCCAGCAGTTCAACCTCTCGGCGCGTGGCACCACGTTGTCCGGATTAACCGGTATCGCCGAACAACTCGGTTTGTCCTCACGCCCCCTGTCACTGGATATTGAAGATCTCAGTGCGCTAAAAGTGCCGTGCATACTGCACTGGGAGTTTAACCATTTTGTCGTTCTGGTGAGCGTCAGGCGTAATCACGTGGTCATACATGACCCGGCCAGAGGCCGAAGGACCATCAACATGGCGGAGGTGTCGCACAGTTTCACCGGCGTGGCACTCGAAGCCTGGCCAGGCGCTGCATTCAAAGCAGACACTGTGCAAAACCGGCTCAGTCTTAGCACGCTGATGGGAAGCGTACACGGCCTCAAAGGGACGCTAGGCAAGATTTTTTGTCTGTCAGTGGTGATTGAAACCATTAACCTTGTGATGCCGGTTGGTACACAACTGGTGATGGATCATGCGATCCCTGCCGGCGATCGCGGACTGCTGACCTTAATCTGCGCGGGGTTGTTGTTCTTTATTCTGCTGCGGGCGGCAGTCAGCATGGTGCGTTCCTGGTCCTCATTGGTCATGGCGACACTCATCAACGTCCAGTGGCAATCCGGGTTGTTCAATCATTTGTTGCGACTGCCCCTGGGGTATTTTGAACGCCGTAAACTGGGGGATATCCAGTCGCGCTTCAGCTCGCTGGATACATTGCGCAGCACCTTCACGGCCAGTATTGTCGGTGCCATTATGGACATTATCATGGTGGTCGGCGTGTTCGTGATGATGATTTTGTACGGGGGCTGGTTAACCTGGATAGTTATGGCCTTCACAGCCCTATATGTACTCCTCAGGCTACTGACCTACGGTTATTACAGGCAACTGTCAGAGGAGTCTTTAGTAAGAAATGCCCGCGCCGGTTCCTATTTTATGGAAACCCTGTACGGGATCGCCACAGTCAAAATGCAGGGGATAGCAGAAAGACGCAGTGCCCACTGGCTCAACCTCGAAATCGATACCATCAATACCGGGATCCGGGTGACTAAGATGGACATGCTATTTGGCGGCATCAACACCCTTGTCTCAGCCTGTGACCAGGTGGTCAAAAACAACGACTGTTCCTTGCTCGGGCGATTTACAAGAAACCTGCAGTCTTGTTCTTAGATGAGGCTACCAGCGCCCTGGACAAAGAAAGTGAGACTATGGTGAATCTCGCGATCAAAACTTTAGACATCACAAAGGTAATCATTGCTCATCGAGAGACGACGATAGCTTCGGCAGACCGGGTAATTTATCTGGAATGAGGATTTCAGCGTTGCGCTCACACGCAAAATAGCGTTAAAAATCTTCGTTTCATGTAGTATCTTTGCTTTTAACTTTTCAAAAACACACACGCGTACGCAGGAACCGGCAATGGAAGTGGGCAGTCATTACCTAAACATTTTTCCCTTTGCCTTTTATGATCATCAGTCCTGCTATGCGTTGAGTATTTTGTTTATCTTTGCCGTGTGCAGCAAACTGATCGCGTTTTTAACAAATAGCCCAGTGAAGAGTTTTATAAAGATAGTTAGGTATAATTTATTGGTTTTCATCCTAGCGGTTATCCGTTGTGAATACCCATTTAACTAAGAAACTTAAAAAATGAGAAAAATATTAATAGCATTTATTGCAGCTATTGCCTCTACAGGTGTGAATGCAAATGTCGTTTCTATCCGGGGTGATACGGTAACAAACGGTGAGGTTAACGAAGTCGGGGTTTACTTTAACGGCTTAGTAAATAATCAAACAGTGACCTGGTTGATATCCTCGCTTGCGGATGTCCAATCAAACTATCGCAACGTAAAGAACATTGACCTTTACCTTAACAGCGACGGTGGAGATATGGATGCAGGATACGTAGCATACGAGGCTCTTCGAAAAACTCCTCAAAAGCTGAGTATTATTAACGCTTCTATGACAGGGTCAGCAGCCACGATGATTTACTGCGCATCGAGTGACCGCTACACCATGCCCATGGCGAGATTCATGTTGCATCCCGCTGCATCGGGTTATGAAAAAGTAGACTATATGAAACCTGATCAGGCACAAAGGATCTTGGAGGAAGATGACAGTTACAACGCATTGTTGCGAAAGGTCTACACATCTTGCACAAAGCTTACTCCTGCTGAATTGGAGAAAATAACAGCTTCCGAGTCCGGACGCGTTATTTATAGCGCAGAGCAGGCAGAGAAAAATGGTTTAGCCAATAAAGGAGTAAAGGATAGCCACAGTTACCCGTTGACATATTTCATTACGGACTTTCAGAGTTAATTATTCACTACCTGAGCCGTGTCTTTATAACGGTTTATAGCTAATTCTAGCTAATGGGAAACTGTATTGAAGTGGTCAACAAAAACTGGCCACCGCGTTAGAGTTTTTCCAGTATCGATTTTCTGATTCGTTTGGTGGCAACCCACCGTTATATTCGTGCGGCCTGAGTGCGCTGTAATATTCAACGATATAGTCCGTTATGGCGTGAGTCGCATCGCTGAAGCTTACGTAACCTGTCACTGGCACCCGTTCGTTTTTCAGACTCCGGAAGAAGCGTTCCATTGGGCTATTATCCCAACAGTTTCCACGCCGGCTCATACTCTGTCTGATCCGGTAGCGCCACAGTAACTACCGGAACTGCCTGCTCGTATAATGACTGCCCTGACCGCTGTGGAACATCACTCCTGCGGGCTTACCCCGAGTTTCTCATGCCATTTCCAGTGCTTTCATGGTGAGTCTACTGTCCGGCGAGAACGACATTGCCCAGCCCACTGGCTTTCTTGCAAACAGATCGAGAACAACAGCGAGGTATGCCCAGCGTTTGCCTGTCCAGATATAGGTCACATCACCGCACCACACCAGGTTTGGTTCTGTTACGGCGAACTGTAGCTCAAGGTGATTCGGGATAGCAACGTGTTCATGACCACCACGCTTATACCGGTGAGTCGCCTGCTGGCAACTGACCAGCCCCAGTTCTTTCATGAGCCTGCCAGCAAGCCAGCGCCCCATCGGGTAGTCTCTCTGCGTTGCCATTGTGGCGATGCTTCTTGCTCCGGCCGAACCGTGGCTGATGCCATGCAGCTCAAGTACCTGACTTCGTAACACAGCCCGTCTGCCGTCTGGTTTTTCAGGACGGTTTTTCCAGTATTTATAGCTGCTGCGATGAACCCCAAACACATGGCAGAGAGTGGCCACAGGATAACGCGCTCTGAGTTTCCCGATTATCGAGAACTGTTAAGGGAGTCTGACATCAAGAGCGCGGTATCCTTTTTCAAAATTTCGTTTTACATTTCAATACGTTGTATCTTTTTCTTCAGCTCGCGTATTTCGATTTTTTCCGGTGTTATCGGAGAGGATTTTGGTGTTTTGCCCTGACGCTCTTCACGCAGTTGCTTGACCCATTTTGTCATCGTGGAAAGACCGACATCCATAGCCTTAGCGGCATCAGAGACGGTGTCGTTTTGACCGACAACCAACTGAGCGGATTCGCGTTTGAATTCAGGACTAAAATTTCTTCTTTTCATTGGAGCACCTGTGTTTAGCGATTAGCAGCCATAACCGCATTTTTTCAGGAAGACAATATGGTGAACAGCCTGCTTTGATTAGAGTTTCAACATTCATAAAGTCCTCTAGCCTCTTTCTGCCAGTCTGTCACCTCAACATTCAATCACCGTCGTACTGTGCTCTTGCTACCCGGAAATAGCTGGCGGATGTGATAATCCAGGACCATAAAGGTAACATCCGCAGAAGCATTTCTTTTCCCATATCTGTAATCGCATAAACCACCCGGGGCAATTTTTCCTCGTAATCATAGCGGGATATAAGCCCGTCCCGCTCCAGATGGCGCAGTGTTCGCGTCAGCATTCTTTGAGTGACATCCGTAAGGTAGCGGCGTACCTCTCCATAGCGAAGAGGTCCGTTGGTACCGAGAATATGCAGCACGCCCAGCGACCAGCGATTACCTGCATGCGCCAGGATCTCACGTTTTAGGCCCTCATCATCGTTGCTTAATTCCTCACAGAATTCCTTTGAAAATTGCAACAGCGCTTCCCGTTCAGATTTCATATCACCTCCAGTATCATGTGTGTGCCTAATTGAACCAGGCCATGTCAGGTGTCAGGATGACGTTTTAATACAACAGGAAGCAAGAATGAATTCCGAAAAAAAACCGATACATACTGTTCTTGTACTCGGAGCAGGAGAGCTTGGTATTCAGGTATTGAGAGCGATGAGTAATAAAGCGCATGAACATACCCATGTAAAAATTAGCGTGTTACTCAGAAGTGAAGCCGCTCATGCCGTTTCTGGTTCACGCAGGGCACGGCTGGATGAACTGATGAAGCTTGGAATCGCTGTGGTCGAGGGCGACCTGCAGGAAAACAGTATTGATGAGCTGAGTGAGCTATTTGGTTCTTTCGACGCCGTCATCAACTGCAGTGGTTTTGTCGGCGGGCCGGGAACGCAGATAAAGATTACGCAGGCGGTATTGAAAGCGGCTGTAGTCCGCTATTTCCCATGGCAGTTTGGCGTTGATTATGACGTTGTCGGTAAAGGCAGCGGACAACAAGTCTGGGATGAACAGTTTGAAGTTCGCCACCTTCTACGCCAGCAGAACGCGACAGGGTGGGTCATTGTATCTACAGGTATTTTTACCAGCTATCTGTTCGAGCCCGGCTTTGGTGTGATTGACGCACAAAGTAAAACTGTCTGTGCTCTGGGAGACTGGCAACATGCGGTAACGCTGACCACACCTGAAGACATCGGCCAGTTGACTGCAGACATTTTCTTCTATCAGCCCACTTTCCGAAACGAGATTGTCTATATTGCAGGTGATACCCTGACTTATAGTGAACTTGCTGATTTAATGCGTGCCTACTGGGGCACTGAAGTAAACAGAACATTACTGGACGGGAAAAAGCTTCAGGATGATGTCCAGCACAATCCTCAAGATGTCGGGGCAAATTACCGACTTGCTTTCGCGCGGCCTGACGGAGTGGCCTGGAATAAGAGCAATACTTACAATCAACGTAAGGGAATTGCAACTACAACGGCCAGTCAATGGCTTGCAAAACAGCATGGCATGTAGCACTTCGGTACTGTTAAAAGCACAACCTTAAGCGGTGCATACCAAAATCAGATGCCGACGTTGTTAATATATTGCTCTTTGTTTTCAGCGCAAAAAACATCTGGCAGTTTTGCTGACAAGGCGATTTGCCCACATATCCCAAAAAGGCCAGAACTTAAAGTGTTAGCCCTAACATACTTAGGGCGTGCCTTTGCCTTGGTTCAACGTTTCAATGTCTGCTTTTGGCACAGAGCGGCCTGTCCAGTTGCCTGTCAAGTCCGCTATGAGCGAAGAGCGGACATACCACCACATCATGCATTTGTGCTGAAAGTAACTTTTGTTATTTGTAGTCTCTAAGTGCCAGCCGGAGATGATGAGCGATAAAGTCGGCTTTAAGAGTACTATAGAGAGGAATATTATCCTCACTTGCCAGTACTGCAGCATGCTTTATCTCAGCATACTCATCAGCTTCTTTCTTGTTTTTTCTCAAATAATCGCGGAACGCCAGATGTTTTACTATTTGAGGATTGCCTACGCCAAAAGCATGAACGTGATGACTACGGTGCTCTTCTCCTTTAGTGAAATATCTTCGATTTGAAATTCCATTTTCACCACGAACGCAGTATCCGGCACGCTCCATTGCAAAGTTTAATTTATCCAGCTCATCCAGATCATATACCTCCAGCAATATATCTATGATTGGTTTTGCTGATAGCCCCGGTATAGACGTACTGCCAATATGATGAACCTGTGAAATTACCTTCCCCAGCGTGTTCTGTAATAAGCCCCTTTCAGCCTCATATCGGGTATGCCATTGCTCTTCATACTCCACAACAATGATCCTACGCATTTTTTACTCCGGTTAACTTCTTTGAGGTTTTACTAAACCATCATTTATGTTGATAGCATGATTTGATGTCCGCTTCTGGCCGATTTCTGCTTGTCACGACCGACAGCTATGGCCGACTGTCGCCGGTCAAGCCAGCGGCCTTGTCGCTATTTAGGAGCCATTTGGTGTGGAGTGCAAGAATTTACCGCCTTTAGCTTCAACTACCGAGCGAACGGCCTCGGCGTCTGATTTCGAGCCGATAAATGCAAGTTGTAATTTAGGAAGCATAGTTGATGTGTTACTTAAAGCTGCAATGGCTGAGTTAGCTGCAAAAGAACTATTAGTTCCTGAGATGGCGACACGAACATCAGCTTTGCTTGCAGGGGCAATTATTTGGTAGATGCTTGAAACAATTGGAGAGTCTAAACCCGCACTTCCGATAAGGGCGGATGCCATAGCTCCGGAGATACCGTTATTCGCTGCGGGAACCCAAACTAAATTGAATTTTTGCTGATCAAATAAAATCGCCGCAGATCGTGCGGCTTGCTGCGGCGATTGGCTCCCAGTTGAAGCACATCCTGCTAATGTAAATAATACAATTATGAATGCCAAAATATGTTTCATGGTTGCTCCTAATTATTTATTAGGCGACATCACTGTCGCAGATTTGCTGAATGCATGTCGTATAACTTTCCATAGCGACACATTACCTCATGATCAGCCTAAAGGGTGATTTTGTAAGCGCGACAGTGATGGGTGGATTATCACTGATGCATTGATGGACTGTCCACTGTCTGCTTCTGGCACACAGCAGACAAACACGTAAAGCTGAAGGTCTGCTGAGAGCGAACAGCGGACAAAATAGTAATATGAGAGTATCACTTTAAATATTTCGTGCAATTCATGATCAAAATATGTATGAAATTTCTTTTTATTAAGATTAAGAAGGGTTTTAAATGTCTTCGGTTGATGAAATAAAGGTGAAGTATCCAAGCGCGGATGCTTGGAAAATTGGTGATAGCCCAGAACTTGCCAACGAGCATGCATACCTTATTAAAAAAGGGGTTAAAACGGCCTCATGCTGTTCTTTTGCATCTTACCTACAAGAAAAATATGCACCTAGG
This sequence comes from Rahnella sp. PD4, assembly GCF_049199325.1. Lineage (NCBI taxonomy): Bacteria > Pseudomonadati > Pseudomonadota > Gammaproteobacteria > Enterobacterales > Yersiniaceae > Rahnella > Rahnella sp. PD4. Next base: position 63,409 of record NZ_JBLZQF010000010.1, read on the forward strand.
ATTGGGAGTTATAACATCATCCTTGATAGCCAAGATGTACCGGTATGCGTTATTAGGTTGGTTTCGATGCGACTGGTGCGTTTTTGTGATGTTACCGCCGACTTTGCCCGAAAGGAAGGTGAAGGTGATTTGAGCCTTGAGTATTGGCAGAAAGAACATCAGCGGTTTTTCACTCGTGAAGGTTATTTTTCTGATGATATGGAGCTGATCGCTGAAGAATTTGAGGTTGTTGAGATTTTGTGAATCGGACAAAGTGTCTACATCTCAAATGAGAAAAATATCGTAGCGTCTTACCTACTGCAACTTATATAAAGTTCCGCTTTTGGCACAAAGCTGCCTGTCAAATCTCTTTGTACATAGTTCCACTTAGGGCAGATTCTTCGATGTTCGCTCTAGTTACGCCTCCCTTGCGGTGGACACCACAGTAACGATCATCACATGCAGAAGATCGCTGAAACCAGATTTATGTAACCCACCACTTTTAGTGGTCACCCTGGTGGTCTTGACAGGAAGAGAGTTCAGGTTTGTCTTTCTTATCAAAAAAGTTACAGGCAAAGGCAAACCCAGCCAGAGAAACAAAATTAAAGAAGCCCGCCCAGGGAAACCTGAGCGGGCTTTTTGCTTTTCCGTTTGGGAAAAGTGACATATTTTTCAGCTTGGCTTTTCGGCTTGAAAGCCCGATGGCAGGCACCCGGCATCGTTTTCACGTTGTTCTTTCTGCGCGTGACAAGGCACGCTTGCCGTCTTACTCATTGCTTGCCAGCGGGAAACATGCATCCGCCATTGCGAACCAGCGCCTTCACCTCTTCGCTCACTTCCACGGGGTTTCGACTTAATCGATCAACCCACTCCCTGCGGTGCAATACGTACGACTTCGAATCGTGCTTCGCGCTCCAGAGGACGATGTTAAGCATGACAGGAATCAGGTCGAGGCCTTTCTCGGTCAGAGTGTATAAATCCTTGCGCCCGTCGTCGGGGCTGGGTGCTCTCGCAAGAACCCCCTGCTGTTCAAGAAAGGCAAGGCGGGACGCCAGGACATTGGTCGCGATGCCCTCTTCTGATTTCATAAACTCGCCATAGGTCTTCTTACCGGTAAAAACGATGTCGCGAATGATCAAGAGCGACCACCTGTCGCCAAAGATCTCCACGCCATAGTTGACCGCGCAATGGGACCGAATTTCTTTATTCGTCGTTTTCATGGCGGGATCTTACATCGCTTGTCTATCGCAAGCAAACCCTCCTCTTTTTTTCACTTGTTTTTTACAAGTTATTTTACTTGTTTATTGCAAGTGACAAGGCTAGCATGACCTGTATGTTAAGTCCGGTTGTGGGATCGCACCTGCAATCCATGAATGATTAACCCCTATCCGTAAGGAAATTGCACATGAGCACTATCAGCATCATCGGCTCCGGCGGCATGGCGGCGGCGATCGGCGGTCTTGCCGCCAGGGCCGGACACCTCGTCGAGGTAATGAGTCGCGACGTTGACAAGGCTCGGGCGCTGGCCGGGCAGATCGGAGCCGGTGCAACGACGGGAACCTTCGGCGCCACCCCGGCCGGGAACATCGTCATCCTGGCGGTTCCCTACTCCGCCGTTCTCGGCGTGCTGAAGCAGTACGGCGAAAAGCTGGCGGGCAAGCTTCTTATCGACATCACCAATCCCATCAAAACCGACTTCTCAAGCTTCCTGACGCCTGAAGACAGTTTCGGCGCGCGGGAGATCGCCAGGGCCGCCCCTGCCGATGCGGATATCGTCAAGGCATTCAACACCCAGTTTTCCCACGTGCTGGCCGTGGGTTCAGTCAAAGGTCACCGGCTGGACGTGTTCATCGCCGGGGACAACGCGCAGGCGAAGGCACATGTCTCGGCGTTCATCGAGAGCCTCGGGCTGCGCCCGATGGATACCGGGCCGCTGTTCATGGCGCGGACGCTGGAGCACGCCTGCATGCTGTGTCTGGGCCTCATGACCCACTCCGTCAGGCACACCAACTTCTCGATCGGCGTCAGCCTTCTCGGCTGAGCGCACGACACCCCCACTCATATCGCACCTAAAAGGAAAATATCATGCACGTTTTAGTCACTGGCGGGACCGGCCATATCGGCTCGTACATCATTCCCGAACTTATCGCCGCCGGCCACGAGGTCACCGGCCTGGCCAGGTCGGATAAATCCGCCGCGGCGGTGTCCGCGCTCGGCGCCAGGGTGCGTCGCGGGGATATTTCCGATCTGGATGGGCTCAGGGCGGCGGCTGCGGAGTCCGATGGCGTCATCCACGTCGCGCACAGGCAAGACCTGCTTCCCGTCGGCGGGATTGACGCCGTAGCAGCAGCAGAGCTCCAGGTCATGCACGCGTACGGCGAGGCATTGGCCGGAACCGGAAAACCGCTGGTCGTTTCGGGGAGCATTGGCTCGCCCACGAACCTGGGCTGGACGGCGCCCGGGGCCAGCTTCCTGGACCGACCGGCGACCGAAGAGGACCCGGCCCTTCCCGGCGGCGATGCGTACAAGGGCTCCCTGCGGGTCCGTAATGTCGTGGAACTCGCGGTAATCGGCCTTGCGGAGCGCGGCGTGCGATCCTCGATCGTGCGGATCCCCACCATCGCGCACAGCACAACCGACAATGCCGGGTTCCTCCCGATACTGATTAAGCTCGCGAAGGAGAAGGGTGTCATCGGCTACCCCGGAGACGGCGCAAACCTGTGGCCGGCCGTGCATGCCCGCGACCTGGCCTCACTGTTCCGCCTGGCGCTGGAGAAGGGTCCGGCCGGCAAGACCTGGCATGGGCTCGAGAGCGAGGGCATCCCGTTCCGCGAGATCGCCGAGGCCATTGGCAGCCGCCTGGGCCTGCCTGCGGTGAGCATTCCCGCCGACGAACTCATGCTGCCGGGATACTTTGGGTTCCTCGCGAATCTGGTCACGCTGAACCTCCCGGCATCCAGCCTCATCACCCGCCAGACCCTCGGCTGGGAACCCGCCCAGCCCGGGCTGCTCGCCGGTTTGGACAACGGCCATTACTTCCCTGCCAGTTGAGTTGAGCTGTGACAGGGATTCGGCTCGCAACGAGCCTGGCAGACGGCGGTGTCGCGATGCCCTGCCCCGTTCGGGCAAAGACTTTGCCGACCCGGCAATGGCATCAGGGATGACGCGGGAGGCCCGACGCACACGACATATCAACCGGGGAGGCCCGTTTAGCGATGACGGGCAATCCCCCAACTCACGAGGAATCAGCATATGAGCACTATCAGCATCATAGGAGCAGGAGGCATGGCCACGGCCATCGCCAGGCGTACCGCCAAGGCTGGACATACCCTTGAGGTGATCGGACGCGACACTGCCAGGGCCCAGACGCTGGCCGACCAGCTGGCAGCCGGCGCGACCATAGGGACCTACGGCGCTGCGCCGGCGGGCGACATCGTCATTCTCGCCGTGCCGTACAGCAGCGTTGCGGCGGTGGTGGCCGACTTTGGCGAAGCGCTCGGCAACAAGGTAATCATCGACATCACTAACCCGGTTGCCCCCGACCTCTCGGGCCTCGTCACTCCCCACGGCAGTTCCGGTGCGCAGGAGACCGCCAGGCTCCTCCCCGCCAACGCGCATGTCGTGAAGGCGTTCAACACCCTCTTCGGCCACGTACTGGCCAGGGGTGGGCACCTCGACGCGTTCATCGCAGCCGACGATGCGCAGGCGAAGGCACGCGTCTCGACCTTCATCGAAAGTCTCGGGTTGCGTCCGTTCGATGTCGGCGGCCTGCAAATGGCCAAGACGCTAGAGTCGCTCGGCCTGATGATGATCGGTCTGGCCAAGAATGGCGCCGGCAGCTGGGACATCGCCATGAAAGTCGATATCGGCTGAATCAGACACCACATGTTCACCGGCTGGACTGGCGCGGGCCTCACGATAACGCGAGGCCAATAGCGGCCATTTTGGTGCTCTTGACAGGAGGGGAGTTTTTCTTAGTTATTAGCCAATTAATGGAAATGGCGTTCCCGGTCAAAGGAGCTCTATTAGATAAGCCCGCTTAGGGAAACTTAAGTGGGCTTTTTGGTTTTTTGACCGGCGGTTATGAGCAAGAAGCGGACATTTTTAAGTAAGAACAAACAGTTACTGTTATTATTTTTTGGCAAGCAGGCAGATATCTTCTTTTCCGAGGACGGACTTACCGTAACCATAGCGTACGGCATTCAGCATGGCTTTTCCCATTTCTTCAGTGGTAATAATGCTGTTGGGAAAGAGGCGTTTTAAGGCAGGAAAGAATGGTGACAGTATGGTGTAAAAAATTCTGTAGACCGTAGTTTTAGAGCGAGTATCGTCAAGAGGCCATATTACTGCAGGGCGAAACATCTGTGCCGAAGTGAAGCCAAGCCTGAGCAGGCTATTTTCTGTTTTACCCTTAACTCTTGCCCACATGCTTTTTCCCGCTTCAGAGCTGTCTGTCCCTGCACCCGAGACATAGATAAAGGTTATATCCGGATCTAACCGTACCAGGTCTGAGGCAACATCAAGTGTCAGTTTAAAAGTAATACGACTGTATTCTTCCTCTGACAGACCTGATGCGCTCACGCCCAGACAAAAAAAGCAGGCATCCCATTTTCCCGCTGCATTCAAGCCAGCCAGCGGTGAAATCAAGTCATCTGTAACAACCTGATTAAGGCGGGTATGGCATTCAGGCAATGGCGAACGAACGATAACGGTTACAGTTTCGACATCTTTTGCTTTCATGCACTCGCGCAATACGCCCTGGCCGACCATCCCGGATGCGCCATAGATTAAAACTCTCATTATCCAACCTCTGGTGTCTGCCTGGTATGAATCCCCCACACTCTCTGCTGGTCTGTGAAGGGACCGGGCGCTATTGAAATAAACAGCGGAATTATCAATTAGCTTCAAGCTATCGTCTTATATTCCAGGTAACTCTGAATGCCATACGCACCGTTCTCCCTTCCGATACCTGACTGCTTCATGCCGCCGAAAGGAGCGAAAGAGGTATAAGCAAATGCATTAACCGAAACTGTTCCGGCCTGAATCTGCTCAGCGACTTTTCTCGCATTCGCTAAATCCTCTCCGCTGACGTAGCCCGCCAAGCCATAGGATGAATCATTGGCGATATCGATCGCTTCCTGCTCATTTTTATAGGAAATGACGCACAATACAGGCCCGAAAATTTCTTCACGTGCGATGGTCATATTATTTGTTACGTTGATAAAGACGGTGGGTTTAACAAAGTTACCGTCTTCAAGCCCTTCAGGGTTCCCGGGGCCGCCAGTCAGTATTTCGCCGCCTTCCTCAATGCCTGTTTTAATATACTCCTGTACGCGCTGGTACTGCGTCCGGGAGACCATTGGACCAATAACCGTATCTGAATCCTGAGGCAGACCGACTTTCAGTTGCTCGACGGCCTGTTTCAGCGCGGTCGTAATTTCATCGTAACGGCTTTCCGGCACCAGAATTCGGGTGCCTGCAATGCACGCCTGGCCACTGTTCAGGAAACCTGACTGAAGGATGAATGGCAGCGCTTTGTTCAGGTCAGCATCCTCAAGAACTATATGGGCTGACTTGCCCCCCAGCTCCAGAGTAACTCTCTTCAGGGTGTCGGCGCTGCGAGCGGCAATACTTTTACCCACGGCAGTTGACCCGGTAAAGGAAATTTTGGCTACGTCCGGGTTAATGGTCAGCTCCACGCCAACCACGTCGCCGCGGCCATTAACAACATTGATGACTCCTGCCGGCAATCCGGCGGCGTCAACGCATTCCATCAGGATTTGGGTCTGTACTGCGCTCATTTCGCTGGGTTTGGTTACCACGGTGCAGCCAGCGGCAAGCGCGGCTGCAGCTTTGTTGCAGAAGTACACGATGTTGGCATTCCACGGTGTAATGTGTGCAGCTACGCCGACGGGATGCAGTGATACTTCGGCCTGACCCACCATTTTTTTAAAGGGGACGTCTTTAAGGCTTTCTTTAACGCTCAGAATAGCGCCACAGGCTGCCTGGACAAGATCCCTGGCTATCTGATGTGGGCCGCCATATTCCTCAACAAGAGCCTGAACGTGTTCATCTGCCCGCGACGCTACTGCATCATGAAACCGCTGTAAATATTCTGCACGCTGAAGGGGGGTGGTAAGGGAGTAAGTTTTAAAAGCTTCTTTTGCAGCAGAAATTGCATGTCGGGTGTCTTCTTCATTGCCCATCAGCACGGTTCCTGTAAGCATATTTGCCGCAGGATTTACAAGGTTAAACTTCTCCTGTCCGACAGAGTCTGTGAATCTACCGCCGATATAGTGTTGCGTAATATGTCTCATGACTTTCTCTCGCTTAATAAATTGGGCCTGTGACATGTCACAGGGTTTATTGGTACTGATTTAAAACTGACTAGTCAGTCATTTAACTGGTTTTTGAGATAGCGATTACAAGCCCAGACCCCGCCAGAACATAGTGAAACCATCAGAAATATATGTTTCTGACTTTTCAGGCTCTTTCATGGAAAACTCAACTGCTGCCTCAGCTAGTGAGGCCATCACAGCCGTCACGAACGCCACGTTCTGACTGATGTCTGATTTTTCAATTTCAATCAGCATATGATTAACAGCATCAAACAAGGCTGATGACTGCTGACGCGTGTTTTCAGTAATAATGCGGGAAGCATTAAGTTGCTGAAGAGTATGATGCTTCTCGGGACTGGCGCATGCCCAGCGGATATAAGATTGCCAGACGTGAAAAGTCTTTTCCCTGATGCTCAACTGGACAGGAAATCCTTCGATAAGTGCTCCAGCCACCTCACTTTTAATGTGAAGATATAGCTCATTAAGTAGCGTCAGCTTGTCCGGAAAATATGTAAAAAGAGAGCCTGTCGAAACACCGGCCTCTTTAGCCATAAGAGATGTTGTCGCTCCCAGACCCTGGATCGCAATAATGTGAAGGGCAGCATCAAGGATAGCAAAGCGTTTTTCCTGTGATAACGGGCGTGCCATACAACATCCTTAGGTGAGTGATTAGTCAATCATAAGCAGGTAAGATAAAATTGCAACCTTTCTTTTTGTTGATTTTATATCCAGCCGTTTTTCATCCTTTGAAGCGATCATTCATTATTAGCTGACTGAGTAATTATATTTTCAAGCGGTCGGGCTTCGATTGTAATGTCCGCTTCTGGCACACAGCAGACAAACACGTGACGCTGAAGGTCTGCTGAGAGCGATGAGCGGAAGTTGGCAATTGTTAATACCCATAAGGTGGAAATCAATTGCATTTCAACGTGTTAATTAATAGGTAGAAAGTCAAAGTGAGTGAACAGAAAATGAATGTTGGTCAATTGTATTTGGATGGAACGCGTGTCCTAACTGAAAAAGAATTTCATTCCATTATTTCTGCGTCATTAGACTTTGGACCTTACTATGGCAGAAATCTTGATGCATTGTGGGATCGCCTTAGCACTGATATTGAAAGGCCAGTAAAAATAATATGGTTAAATTCCGAGCTATCCAGGGTGGGGCTTGGAAGTTATTTTGACAAAATTATCGCGGTTTTTGAGAGGGTAAAACTGCAAGATCTAAATTCAAATTGGGAAGAGAAGTTCGATTATTTACTGAAATAACTCATGCCAACTGGATATTGGCCTGCTCCCCTTTAGCCAATGTAAGGCGGACTTAATAAAGTCCGCTTTTGGCACCGAACTGCCTGTCAGATGTAATGGTCTAATCAAGCCGTATACTTTGTTAGAGATATAATGGGCAACGCTAACGAGGAAAGAATGCGAAGAAAAACGTTTACCCATGAGTTCAAGCTGGAATGTGTCAATTTGGTTCTGCAGCATAACTGCCCGGTGATCCAAGCTACTGAAGCCTATCTTCACAAATATCAGAATCTTAATATGTTTTTTTCATCACACCCAAATTTATTTCCATTTTTACAAGATTCATTAATCCATTCTTTAGCTAATAACTGGTTTTGTTTGACGCCACGCCCCTCTGCATACATAACACCGAGGACTGCCTGGGAGAACGCATAATCTTGATGTGCAGCCAACGCGGTCCAATTATAGGCTTGAGTTAAATCCATCTTAGCGCCGAGGCCAATCCCATACATCTGGCCTAGACGGGCTTGTGACAATGCGTCCCCCTGCTTTGCCGCCAGCATAACCAACTGAAACGCCTTACTATCGTCCTGTTTCACCCCATCGCCATTCGCGTACATCTGCCCGAGGTTAAACTGTGCAAAAGCAAGCCCCTGGTTAGCGGCTAGCGTTAACCATTCCACTGCTTTGCTATTATCCTGCTTCACACCTTTGCCATGTTTGTACGCCATTCCAAGATTATATTGTGCCTTTGCGAGTCCCTGATTAGCGGCCAGTATTAACCATTCAGCTGCTTTGTCATCATCCTTTTTCACACCTACGCCATTATTGTAGGCTACTCCGAGGTTGAATTGAGCAGGAGCATAACCATGCTTTGCAGCCAAGGTATACCATTCAATAGCTTTGCTATCATCGTGTTTTACACCTTGCCCCGTCGCGTACATATAGCCTAGATTCTGCTGAGCATGTTCATCACCTTGTCGGGCAGCCAAGGTATACCATTCAATGGCTTTGCTATCATCGTGTTTTACACCTTGCCCCTTCGCATACCTATAGCCAAGATGATCCTGAGCATCTTTATCACCTTGTCGGGCAGCTAAAGTGAACCATTCCACTGCTTTGGCATTATCCTGTTTCACTCCATGCCCAAGAGCGTACATTACTCCAAGATTGTACTGTGTAGACACCAGACCTTGCTTGGCAGCTAATGTGTACCATTCAAAAGCTTTGCTATCGTCTTTTTCTACGCCACGCCCTTCCTCGTACATCAAACCGAGAGTACCTTGCGCATATGCATCGCCATTCTTTGCAGCCAAAGTGTACCATTCAAACATTTTGCTAAAATTTTTATTAACACCCTTACCTACGTCGAACATAAGACCAATATAATACTGAGCACGGGAATTACCGTTATTTGCAAATTTAAGGCAGTGTTCGAAAGAATTCATTGGTATGACTTCGGTATTAAAAACATTCCGGCAGTCCTCCAAACTTTCAGCATTTGTGTTAAAACAGCTAAATGCAATTAACATGAATAGTGCTTTTTTTTTCATAATTAAAGATATCCCTAAAGTGGCATGCCTCTATTTTTTCACTAAATTAGCTTATATGAATTTGGATACTTTCTCCGACTTAAGATTGCGGAGAAGTCATTCTATTAGCTCTAAACTCTGTATCTTACAAAAAACCTTATGAAAATGACAATATTTTGACGTTGAAGTGGTCGACATACATTGGCCAAGATATGAGAGCTTTTCTTGAACAACTTAACGTCTGCTTTTGGCACTGTGATGTCCACTAGAGGGACTCGTACAGCAGCTAAGAGCGAGGAGCGGACATTGCTACTGATAGTGGAATCCGCATCATTCGTAGACAAGGGGGTTGAAAATATCAAAGCATTTTTACAGTGTTATCTAACCAGGCGGGAAGATTTTCTCTGTACCATTTGAGATAGAATTGAAAATCACTTTTCTGCCGTTCATTAAGCAGTACGATTATCTGGGTAACAATCCATGCTTTAGCAATCGCAATTTCTTTGGCTAAATCATTAGGATTATAATTCCGCGATATACAGTTATAGCGTTCAGCAAACTCAATAAATTTTTGTTTAAAACCCATTCCCTTTATTAGTGGGGCAAGGTCAATGGCTGGGCTACCAGTGCTGAATCTCTCCCAGTCGAATAGAACTAAATCACCGTTATCCCTTTTTCCCCAATTACCCGCATTACTGTCGCCTGAAATTAAGCACTGACCACTGAAAAGAGCATCACTTGCCCGGTGAAAATACCGTAACTGTTTTGCTGCTCTGTCCGGTAATGCCAACAATATGAGAGATTTTTCAAGGGCTGCTTCTGACCAGGTTAAATTGTGATAAACCCATGAAGGGTCAGGTCGATAGCAATGTAAGCGAGACAGAATTGCCAACACTTCATCTCGTCCAACTTCGTCCTGATCAACTTGGTGTGGGACATATTCCAGTCTTAACTTGCGTGTGGCCGGATCGGCGATCAACAGCTTTGGGGTGGAAATGTCGACCTGAACGAGATGCCTGGCTGCGTGTTGATAAAAATTAAACTCGACATCACTGACAGGAAATTTTTCGATTACCCGATGACCTGCTTCATCCACCAAAAGCGTCACTTTGGCAGTCCCCATGCGTGATAAATTATCATCAGACATACATCTTGCCTTTATCGTTGGCCGGTTGGTTAATTCAGAGGGGTTTGAGTTTAGCGCAATCTGCAAGTCATACAGCAAGTTCGCCTCTCTATAGTTACCACATTATGAAGCGCATAATGTCCGCTTCTGGCACAAAGCAGCCCAAGGCAAATATCAAGGGCTGCTATGAGCGAGGAGCGGGGGTTTGGCTGATACAGTCACTGTTAGCTATCGTCCCGCTGACCGGCGTTATTCGGCATTGAACTTTACACCGTTGCAGAATACGCTTCGTCAGAGATAATAAACTCAGGGTCATAGCTCACAGGGAAGTTTACTGATCTGGCAATAAAGCATACTTTATGGATCTCATGGTGAATAGCCATTGCAGCATCAATATCAGTACCGGCTACGACAGTAATTTTTGGCCTGAGTACGGCGGACAGGAAGCGGCCGGCACCATTTTTTAACACCTCACCTGTTGCTACCGGTGAATCTTCATAATCCATTACAGTGATGCCCGCATCTGATGCCAGATGTAAATACCACAGCATGTGACATGCAGAAAGAGATGATATAAGCAGGTCTTCCGGATTCATTTTACCAGGGTCACCACCCAGTATCGGATCATTAGAACAATGTATTATTTCCTTTCCAGCGACAGCAATATCCCATGTCCGGTCATATGAACGATACCCTGATGTCCCTTTCCCCAGGTTTCCTGTCCAAGATATATGTGACGAATAACTGTGTTCCATAAATTTCCCGCTCCAGTTCTTTATGTCTGCTAGTTAGCAATACACTCTCAGTCGGCCAATGAAATTAACATTTATCTGCTTTTGAAATTCTCACCACTCTCTCCTCTCTACTTTCAGTCACTCCTGGATGAAGCGCGATTTACCGCAAATCGTTGTCAAAGTGCTAATTCAGATGGCATAATGGTATACCATTAAATCACCAAGTAGTAGGTTTTATGAGTTCGGTTATTCTTTCGACCGCGGACATGCTTGCCTTTGAGCTAAAAAATTTAATCAACAACGGCTCGCTGCGGGACGGAGATCGTCTTGTGGAAAGAGACCTCGCCAACCAGTTTTCTGTCAGCCGCATCCCGCTGAGAGAAGCAATCCAGAAACTTGAGAGGGAAGGCTTAGTTGACGTTTACAGAAACCGCGGAGCTGTCGTCAGGACGCTTAGCGCTCACGATGTTGACGAAATTTATCAACTCCGGGCGTTACTGGAAGGTGATGCTATTTTTCAGAGTTATCAATACATGGATTCTGAAACGCTTGCGCGGGCAGAGTTTGTTCACAAACTTCTTGGTAGCGCCAGCGAATCAACACAACAGGGGCAATACAACCGGGAATTTCATGAGCTGTTATACCGCAAGTGTAAAAATCAGCGCCTGCTGAAAATGATAAATGAACTACGAGCGCAGATAGAAAGATATGAGCTCTTGCAGCATCAGTTACTGTCTGAAACGCTCAAGTTTCAGGATGAACATGAGCTTATTTTAAGCGCCTGTCTGCGGGGCGACCCCGCTACTGCTCGCGACTATACTGTTGAACATATTCTTTCTGCCGGGCTGATTCTAAAAAGCTATATGTCCAACCGGTAATTCGGAGGGGCTCGCGATAAAAATCCAAACAACAGAGCTTTTGCTGGATCCGCTTCTGGCACGAAGCGGTCAGGTTGAAGGACCGTAAGGTCTGCTCTGAGCGAAAAGTGTGCGTATTACCTGCCAGCAGCAACCGGCTCCAGGGATGCTTACCCCAAATCTGATTTATTTAACAAAGCCTAAATATCTATATCGAAACACCGCAATGAGCGGTCTTTTCTGTTTTCGGCTTATGCAACCACACGCTCATTCCAGCTGTCTTTAAATATTATGTTCCCGTCTACATATTTCCACTGAATCGACTCATAGCGGATCTCAATATTTTCCAGTTCATCTGTTAACCATAAATAAGCTGGGTTAGACATTTTATTTCCTTAATGTTGAGTTTCGACTTCTTTCCCGATAGTCTTCTAATTTGGCGACGCCTCTTGACACTGAGAAGAAAATTATCAGCCATACGGCGGCATAAACGAATTTCAGCGGCCACGCCACGGGCAGCATCAGACATCCGATTAACCCGCCAACGAATAACACGGATTCAAAAAAATTCCATATCCAGGCGGCGGTAAATAACACCATTTTCAGTACTCTGTGTAGCCGCTTATTGTGTAACATGCAGCTTTCGCCCTACAGCATCGATTATCCTGTCAAACACAGGCTGGCCGCGTGTGGCACCAGCATGGACAGCGTCAATAAACGGTTTAACGGCGGGTTCAAACAAAAAATAGGTGAGGTCATAATCGTGTGGCCGGAGCAGCGCGTAAATTTCCGGTGCCTCGATGGCGAGGCTTTCAGACATTCTTATCGAGCGTTCGCTCATTCCCCCGATAAGCAGAATCATCGTCACCCTGCCGATCCAGTTCTTGGCACTTTGCGCACCAATAAATGGCACTCTCGTCAGCACCGCCGACCCAATTATCGCAATAAGTTTCGCGGTAAGGAATCGCCCGGCCATTGAGGAAACGGCACCGCGATAGGCATTGTTTTGCTGAGATACGGAGGCGTATTTATCGAATTCTTTAAATAGGATCTCTACGGCATTGGTTATATGTTTATAATTCAGGATGTCATTATGAATTGCTTCCGCCATGCGAAAACGTTGTGTCTGATGCGCATAACGGGAATCGGTATCCATATATCCCCAAGCGAGATAATCCATATCGAGCGGAACGGTAAGCGCACCGTTTATTAATCCGGTAATTGTGGCGGGCGACATGATGATGTCTGCAATTCTGTTCGCAATGTCTTCTATATCACTTGTTATCTTATCGACTGCTACCACGGTACACCTCCCTGGTTTCGTGTTCGCATAACCTTAATACAGATAAGGTTAAATAACGAAATACTATATTACTACCTTTACCGCTGAAACGGGCGTCCGGACACTGAATATCAGGGGGCGGTCTAGAACTACCAGACTTCCGCTTCTGGCACAAAGCGGACATACGCGGTATGTGATATCGTAAAGCCAGACGCATCAATGTTATCGTCGTCCGCGATGCGAAGGGCCGTTATACCTAACTGAGTAATGCGGCGGTCGAGTAGATAGAAAGGCAGAGGATGAGGATGCAGCATATTCCCGATGATGCGTGGAATGCCTGGACACCGGAACTGCTTTTTCAACGCTTCCGCTATCAGAGTTCGCCTTGGTACGTTGTCGGTGGTTGGGCACTGGACCTGTGGCAGGGCTACCAGACCCGCGATCATGAGGACCTGGAGTTTTGCATACTTTCCGAGGATATCGATCTTTTTCGCTCCCAGTTACCCGAGCTAGATTTTTTCGAGGTCCATAACGGCATGTTTGCTTATCTTGCTCCTGAAATGAGGCCTCGACCAGAGACCTACCAATTGTGGGGAGCCGACACGACCAACGCTTGTTGGCGAATAGACATGATGATCGAACATGGCACCCCGGAAATCTGGACTTATAAGCGCGACCCATCGTTCCGTTTGCCTAGGTCGACTGTCGTTCGAGAAACACCATCCGGAATTCCTTATCTCGCTCCTGCTCTCGTCCTTTTGTTTAAGGCAAAACACATTCGGCCCAAAGATGCTGCAGACTTCCAGGCTGCGCTGCCGAAGCTTCACGTTCAGGAAAAAGCCGACCTACAATGTTGGCTGGAGGCGATGTATCCTGGACATGAATGGATCACACAGCTTTAAGGAAAGGCAGGATGGCCGCTCCTGGCACAGAGCAGACAAACACGTGATGCTGAAGGTCTGATCGTGCCCAAAAAGGTAGGAAAGTCATTTACCCAACACGAATCTGACTTCACGATGCAACTTGTTAAGGACATGATCATTGATAAGAATTTTGATTAACCATTTTGTTTGAGTGTATATGCAAGTCATTACTTGTTATAACTCTTTGAGATCAGGCTAAAATGTAAAAGGTCAGAAAGGATGAACAATACTAATTGGACTTGGGAAACACATTTCAATATAGACAGCTCAGTACTTCTTAAAATTGTGGTGGTAGTACTTCTTTTAGTTTGGGGTTGTGCTGAGCTGCGGAAAAGAAGGGAAAAAAAACCAAATTTAGAAGCTTCAATCTCAAAAGCCAACGCCAGAGAACGCTACGAATGGCGCTATATAAGATATTCATTTAAGGTGCTACAGACTGCATTCATTCTGTATATTTTATGGTCAGTCATTCACTACCTTTTAACATAAATCCTAAACTATTTTTCATCATAGACTTAATCCTATGGCTGATAACTTTTGATTTACTCTGTCCGCTTCTGAAAAAGAGTCGAGAACACCTTTTCCAACCCTTTGATATATTCTCAGCTTTAGTAAAATTGCTCTGCAGCCCTAGAAAGATCACCGGCAGCTATGGGTGAAGAGCAGACTTTGAATGCGGTTATAGCAGCAAGAAAATACCGCTCTATTAGGCCATGAAGGCTGAAAATTATGGTTATATATAAATCAAAATTCAGGGTTAATACTTTATTTAAGGGGGATTTGTGCGAACTCGTCCATCATCTCGGTTAATAGTTCTTTCGCCTGAAAATCACGTCTTGCTCTTTAACTTCTGCCATAAAGGTGATGCCTTGAGCGGCAAGAAATGCTGGGCAACTCCAGGTGGAGGACTTGAACACAATGAATCTTTCGAGCAGGCTGCTTTACGCGAATTACTTGAAGAAACGGGGCTGATAAGAACAGCTGCAGGACCGCAGATAGCATCCAGAACCTTCACAATGATGCTACCAAGTGGGGAGACTGTTCTTGCTGAAGAGCGTTTCTTTATTATTAATACAAATAAATCAGATATTGATCGCTCAAGGTGGAGTAGCAACGAAAAAAAGTTATTCGCGATCATTACTGGTGGACAATAGAAGAGCTCAGACATACCGATGAAACAATCTTCCCACTCGATTTGATCCTTAACATACTTGAAAGCAAGTTAACCGACTCCCTAGTATTTAATGTATCGAAAATACCTTGATTTCCGCCTCTGGCACAGGGCTGCTGTCGCAGCCCCTGATAGCCTCAAACCTCGAGTGATTCATGTGCCTTGAACAAAGAGAGAGCTGTTTACAGGGACTTCCACTTTCTTGCCAAGAAGTACATAATTGATTGATATTTAAACACCACATGGCGTCTTTATGGATTTCTTCTGAAGTGCGGGGTAACTCTGTATGAATGTGCCGCAAACAAAATCTGAATTGCTTTTAGCAATCGATAAAAATTTCAATAAATTAATTAGTTATCTTAATGCCATCCCCCCTGAACTCACCTTAGATAACTCAATGGATGGACACTGCAAGGGCACGGAAATCAGTGTTCGAGATCTGGTTTCCTATCTGCTCGGGTGGAACACTCTGGTTGTAAAGTGGATCACTTCCGACGGGAAAGGATTGCCTGTTAATTTCCCAGAAACCGGTTTTAAGTGGAATCAACTTGGGCTTCTGGCGCAAAAATTTTACTCTGATTATAGCGAATTGGATTATAACGTGTTAATTACTGAGCTCGAGGAAGTAAAAAATGAAATAGTGAAACTTATTGATGGGCTCACTGATGACGCTTTGTATGCTAAACCATGGTACACAAAATGGACTATGGGGCGAATGATCTCATTTAACACATCATCTCCCTATGCCAATGCTAATGGCAGATTAAGGAAATGGGCGAAAAATAACAGTATCAGCTTAAAATAAAAAAACTCTGTGAATTTGTCACCTTTACTTTGATGAAAATGCCGGGAGATTAATAATGCTGATCTACAACGTTTTTGGACGGCATCTTGGGATCAAACGTGAGGGGGAGCGCTGGCTGGTATTCCGCGCAGACCTGACAGAGCGAAAATTTTCCCGGCTTTACGACATCGCAATTCCGAACGATCTGACAGAGGCAGAAATTCCAGGTTGGCTTGATGACATTTTACATGAGGCGGCAACAGAGCGTCATCCGGAGGTGAAGCGTGTCGAATAAGAAATCTGGCTTGCATACGTAAGTATCCCGCTTAACCGGAGCATTCACTAATAGAGATATTTTGTCACGCCATCCGGACATCGCCTCCTCACCATTGACAACTAATACGCTGTGCTGCTTGTCATGTCCGCCTCCGACACAGTGAGAAGCGGACATCGTTTTTCGGTCAGGATACCAGCTATGATAAATTATTGATGAAAAGGCATTCAATTGATAGAAATCGGCGAAGGTAATAAAAGGGAGGTGTGATGTTTACCCCAGAGTTTATTAATGATGAACATGGAGAGTTTCTACTTGTAGCCAGCCACAGCCTGGCATCCCCGGAATCTATAAAACTCAGTATTGCGTACAATATTGCCAGAATATCTTACGGACTATCACAGCTTCCATCGCACATTCGAACTTGCCGGGTCGTCTATGATATTAGAGGACAATCAATCCCTGACCAGGTCCTGGCCCAGGTCAGACAAGCGTTTGAGCAGGTAGCCATTGTGGAGTTTAAATGCTGATGGGACTTCAGTTAATTGTAAAAGCAGAGCGTAAGAAGATAGAAAAATCGTTGGGGTCATTTACATCAGAATGTGAAATATTCCCGGTCGCTGAAGACCTTTTCGGCATTTCAATTCCAGAGCGAATTCTCTCATCCGTGGGTGAAGATGTTGTTCTACAGAAACTTGAACAACTCAAGCGTTTTGACCTTTGGCAGGGGGCCTGGCAAGAACCCAAGCGACGTTGGCTTTGGTGAGTTTCAGCTTTGAGCGGGGAGCTGACATTGGCTTTTCATGCCTGTAAGAGATACCCACCGGACTGATGGTTTTTTAGCGTGTCATTGCCAAACTTATACCGCACCTGCCTCTGGTGTTCCCTGATGGAAAGCCAACTCCCATTGCCCCTTGTCAGAATACACCCAGCAAGAAGAACGTAGGGATGCTCGGCTGCCGTCCGAATTAAACGTCTTGTAGTGCAAAATGGCGCAGTACTCTCCTATGCTGAGCAGCCGGAAATCACTGCTAAGAATGATCGTTGGACTTAATTCGCCAGTCAGAGATGCTATCGTCTCCGCGCGGTCAACTATTACGCCTGACCGTGTAATTTCCCGAAATTCCGGATGCAAAATCTGTTCAAGCAATTTCCAATCATTCCTCCGGGCACCGTGAAGACTGCATTCGAGTGCTTTCAGCTTTTCCAAGAGCATTTTGCTCCCCCTAATTGAACCCTGACAGTTGAATGAATTTATCATAATAGCCAAGGCTAATCTTTAATGCCCCCGAGAGGTAACTTTGAAGTGGTCGACATACATTGGCCAAGATATGAGAGCTTTTCTTGAACAACTTAACGTCCGCTTTTGGCACTCAACTGCCTGTCATGCCTGCTTTAAAAACTGGCTTAACGTAGGATACTTTCAGCTTTCCAGGTGGCTGCCAATCAGGCTATATCATTTTTTAACGGAACTGATTGTGGCTAACTGTTTGTTTCCGGTTGCTTTCACGATGGACGTTTACCGTGGCCCCACAACTTACAGGCCAACCAATTGCATCTTTTTGACGCTCGCATTGAAACAATATTTTTTGAGCAACTTCTTCCTCAACAGCATGGTGCGTACTCGGTGTAATTGAGACAGGACTCATCTGGCCCTCCATTTGCCCCGGGAGAACCATCAACCAGAACGAACCCATTAACGTTGTGTTGCGTTGATGACCATCTGGACGATGCGTCCGCATGGGCGAACGATGTTGACGCCAAATAAACGAGAACTGTAAATATATAGATTAGTTTCAGACGCATAAGCAGCACCTTTTTGGAAAAACACTATTTGCCTGAAAGCGCTTACCTTAATTGCTACATGGGATGGCGGTGCCGCCTTTACCAGCCGCACCGCCTTTACCTCCTTTACCGCCCTGCCCGTTGTTACCGTCCTTACCTGGCTGCCCATCTTTACCGGAATGCCCGCATTTTACCGTCACTGCCTTAAGGGAACTGGCCTGGTCTGCTGACACAGGGATTGTGGCTGTACTGTTCTGCGTTATAGCATCTTCAGCATGTACTGCACCCGACAAGCAAAACTCAGTACAAAACAAAAATGCTACTAATTTAAGATTCATATTCACAAAGAAGTCTCCTCAACTGCGTGTTATAAAAACTGCCAGATCGTGTGATCTGGCAGCATGGGATTTATATGACCACCATCGCCACCATTATCGCTACCGCTTCCTCCGGTTCCCCCTGCTCCGCCATCGCCTGCAAGAATAATCAGATGGTCAACAGAAGATGTATTGAAGTGATGGAGTGGTTCCGCTGCTCTGGATAACCCGTAAAGGAGATAAATAACAACGCTGCAATTCTGCTTACTTTCATAATTAAAACCTCATTGTCAAAAGTTGGGGTTCTATTTCTGGTAAAAGAATGCCTAATAACCTTGCAGAATAAACATAGCAACCGATTTTTGAGGTCTTTATTTAATAATGTAATATTATATTTCCTTGCGAGTTTTTTATTGTTGTTGAGCGGGTGATTTATTTTAAATTTTTATTTTTTGTTTATGTATTGTTTACGTGGGTAGTTAAATAATCTGTTTTCAATCCATTCTTCCAGTTATTGTAAAAGCTAAATTCAATATGAAGAATGATTGCTTTGTCAAAAAAGCTTAATAAACATAAAGGGAAATGATTACGTGTGAATTTAAAACCAGCAGTGATGAGATTCAACGCAAATGATCTCACTCTGCTTTTGTAGGGCTTGCCTGGAAACCGAACAATACCCTGCGTTAAGCCTGTTTTTTAAGCAGGCATGACAGGCAACTTTGAGCGAAATATCTGCTGGCACTGGAAGTGCGAAAGTCGTCCTTACAGAAGCCATAAAAAGCTTGCCGAATGTCTCAGGGCGTGAAGCGGACATAGCATCACCGGGATAGCCAGAAATCAGAGTTGTCCCATCACCGGTTTCGGGATGCTGCTTTTCCAGGCAGGATACTCTATGCTGGTGAGAATTACTTTGTAGGATATGAACATGATAACAGTAGAGAAATCAGATCCATTTTCTTCAGAATCCCATCGATTAATCGAGATGCTGTCAGCTGAACTTGCCGCTATTACGGGTGATAACGGCAAAAGCAATTTCACTGTTGATGCAATGAATGGTGATAAAGCGTTATGGGTATTGGCAAAGAATGCTCATGGCGATGCGATAGGATGCGGTGCTATCCGGCCATTAACGCAAAATATAGCCGAGCTTAAAAGAATGTTTTCAGACCGAAGTGTGCCAGGCGTGGGTAACGCTTTACTCACTTTCCTGGAAATCTCCGCAAAAGAAATGGGATATCTCGAACTGAGACTGGAAACCCGACATATCAACCATCGGGCCGTAAATTTTTACAAGAAAAATGGGTATGTCCGTATTGAGAATTATGGTCCATACACAGGCAGAGAAGAGGCCGTCTGTTTCGCAAAAACATTGTGCTAATTGCATTAATGGATCCTGATGCCCGCGCCTGGCACCAGAAAAAAGAATTGTCATACCTGCTACGCGCGAGGGGCAGACCTCGCAATATCCCCTCATTTAGTGACCTGCAAATACCGGCTTTTTATGTCATATCTGCCTGATCTCACCTCCGTTAATCATGTTTAATACCGCGAACTTTGGCAATAGGTCATCCTCAAGAAAATCACAGGTTGCCTCTTTTGCAAACAATGTATACATTGTATACATCAATTGCAGATTGACGCTGAGGAAAACATGAGCAGAAAAAATAATGTAGTAACCGTAAGATTAACTGATGAACAACTGAAGGTTTTCACAGACTGGAAGGAAAAATTAGAGGGTGAATTAGGGATCGATGTGCCTTTGGGGGCTGTTATCCGTAGGGCATTAGATGGCGCTATTCAAATGTATAACCAGCGTATGGAGCATGAAGTCCAGGCGGAAGTAAATCCGGACGAACGCACTGCCCGAACACAAGGTGCTAACGCCTATATCAGTGACTACAAGGAAGGGAAATAATCATGACCATCATCGACAGTAAAGCACATCACGCAGGGTTCAGAGAGCATTATGTCGATAATGCTAAGCCAGTGTGGGATATCGGTCGCCCGCAAAAACCTTTCATCGAAAGCGCCTCTGATATACGTGGGCCAATCTTAGATATTGGCTGTGGCACGGGTACGCTTGCCACTTATTTCGCTAAGCGTGGTGAGCAGGTTACCGGGATTGATTTTGTCGAAGAGGCGGTCGGGCGTGCTGCCGCGAAGGCGAAAGCAGCGGGTCTTAACATCGACTTTATGGTTAAAGATTTTTTCACTATTGGCAGTTGGGATCGGAAGTTTCGGAGCATTATTGACAGTGGGCTGTTTCATATTTTTTCAGGCGATGAGGTGAGAAAGGCTGCTTACCTGGATATCGTGAGTAAATTACTCAGCGATAATGGCCGACTTTATGTTCTGGCCTGCAAAAAAGAAACCGGGATCGATGCAGGTGTTAACGCTGATGAGATTTTTGAGACCTTCCGTGAACGCTTTATCGTTGAGTCATTGCATGAGTTTGAGGCCGAAACCGTCATTGACGCAGCGGAAAACATCCCCGGCAAGCAGTGGCTAAGTTATTTTGCGGTGATTAAAAAACGCTAATGTTAAAGGGGACTGCGTCCCCCATTTTCAGGATCTGAGGTTCCGGGATAAAAGTGAGAATCAAAGTTCGAATCCTGCTGTTCGGGCATTTCTGAATCATCTGATTGAACATTTTTAAATTCTTTTAACCTGCCTGAGTATATTCAGGTCGTCAGAATGATGAATCTGTCCGCTATAAACGAGGGGCGGAAGCTGGTTTCCCGCGCCTTTGCACGGTAAATATCGGGCAGCAAAGGCAGCGCTTCGTTCAGATTATATATTGAAATCGATATTTATTTGATGTTATAAGAAAAAAGCAGTTTTATGATCCCTTCTGTTTCCTGTTCCTGATATTCAATGAATAAGTCATAAATGAAGGTTAGAAAATGATTAAGTCAGTTCAGCCAACAATGACAGTCACCACCACCGCATCTTGCGGCGGTGTGGGCGTATCTGTGACTGGCTCCTGACAAAACAGATCCTCACTCCCCGCCAAACCGGACGGGGAAGAAAATTTCTCCGTTCATAACATTCTGAATGGAGACACATCGTGATTTCATCTGATAATGCACTTTTAGTCATTGATATGCAGCAGGGGCTTTTCCGTGGCCCGGCCTCTCCGCATTGCGCAGAAGCTGTTCTGTCGAATATTTGTTTGCTGATTGCAAAAGCGAGGCAGGCTCAGGTGCCCGTCTTTTTTGCCCGCCACACCGGACCTGATGACTCCCCCTTCTCAGAGCAGAGTCCGTTAACACAGCTGATACCCGAAATGAACGTTAACGCTGAGCGGGATATCGTCTTTATTAAAAAGTACCCCAACTGTTTCCGCGATACCGACCTGCAGCTTCAACTCTGCCAGCGAGGAGTGAAGCAGCTGGTTATCGCCGGGATGAAAACAGAATTTTGTGTGGATACTACCTGTAGAGCCGCGTCGGAACTGGAATTCAGGACCGTGCTGATTTCAGATGCGCATACAACAATGGATAACGATCATTTATCAGCAAATGAAATCATTGAACATCACAATGTTACGCT
Source organism: Rahnella sp. PD4 (assembly GCF_049199325.1). NCBI lineage: Bacteria > Pseudomonadati > Pseudomonadota > Gammaproteobacteria > Enterobacterales > Yersiniaceae > Rahnella > Rahnella sp. PD4. The sequence continues at coordinate 85,310 of NZ_JBLZQF010000010.1, forward strand.
TGCCGGACCGTTCGTGTCGCTTTCGACCGCGGCGGGCTGGAGCTTTTGATGAACTAAGAGCCGTCCGCAGGACGGCTAAAAAGGCTGATTTTCGCTCCTGGCACTCAGGGGACAAACACGTGACGCTGAGGGTCTGCTGCGAGCGAATAGAGGACTTACGCGCTCAATTCCTTTTACTTCTCCTCTGCGCGTGCTTTCTGTTCTGTGGATGGCATCGGCAGATTCCTGGTTGTTGATTCCTGTGTCAGTGCGTCGTTTTCCACAGCACCCAACAAAGCATCCAGCAGCCCGGGAAAGCGAGCATTAAGATCTTCCCGGCGCAACGATAGTAAATTTTCGCGCCCGAAAGGGCGCTGCCAGATAACGCCACTATCCCGTAAGACACGCCAGTGGTGAGTCAGCGTCGATTTAGGAATCCCACTCAGCACGGCGCTACAAGCATGCTCACCGCCGCCCGCCAGCACCCGAACCACCGTCAGACGTAATGGATTCCCCAAAGCTGTCAGCACATTTTCAAGACGTATTTGTTCCGCATCAGGGTGTTTAGAAAGCATGGGGTTTCTCAGCAGATTGTAAACATGCCAACACTATACTTTAAATTTTATCGATTGACTAATGTACGAGTACATACATACATTAAATGTACGCATGTACTCGAACATTAGTTCATTTGGAGATTATTTATGGTTACTGCCTTACGGGAATCAGGTGCCCCTCGCTTTCAACACCTCAGCCTTGCGCTGCTTGCCTTCGCCCAACTCATGTACTCCCTTGATATCAATATTGTGTTTGTAGCACTACCGGAAATTGGATCGGGACTGGGGTTTTCGGAGCACACGCTCCAGTGGGTGGTCAGTGCTTATACGGTATGCTGTGGGGGATTTTTATTGTTCGGTGGACGAGCAGCAGATCTTCTGGGGCAACGTCGGGTTTTTATCGGTGCGTTATGGCTCTACGCGCTCTCCTCACTGGCAGGTGGATTAGCGTGGAGTCCTGTCGTCATTGTCATTGCACGAGCCATACAGGGTATAGGCGCGGCATTACTTTTTCCTGCCACGCTTTCGCTTATAAACAGACTGTTCGAGGAAGGGCCGTTGCGCAACCGGGCACTGGCAGTCTGGGGCGGCGCAGGCGCAAGTGGTCTTACACTGGGATCACTCGCGGGCGGGATACTTACAGGTGTCTATGGCTGGCCGTCAGTATTTTTCGTCAATGTTTTATTGGCAGCGATTGCAATATGCGCCGCTTTTTTTGTGTTACCGAAGGACAGTTTCCAGGAAGTGCGCCGCAGCTTCGATTTGCCGGGCGCTGTGACAGTCACCACAGGAGCAATTCTGCTGGTTTATGCTCTGGTTCAGGGGCCTGAAGAGGGTTGGTTGTCAGAGCATATTCTCTTATCACTGAGTCTGTCAGTGGTATTTCTGCTGGCGTTTGCCGCCATAGAATTTCGCAGCCCTGACCCATTAATGCCGGTACGATTATTCAGGAATCGAAGTCTGACAACAGGCATGGTGATCACGTTTATTTATATGGGAACCTTCGGTGCTCTGCCTTATTTTCTGACAGTTATGTTTCAGAACATTATGGAATACAGCGCCTTGCAGACCGGCCTGGCGTTTATAGCGCCTTCGCTGGCAATTTTTGTCGGAACGCAATTCGGAGCCCGACTTGCAAATAGTCTGTCGTTACGCAAAGTTTTACTGGCCGGTTTTTTAACTGGAATTGCGGGTACGCTGGCACTGGTTCCATCAGCCTATTCAGGTGCATCTTATTTAAGCGTATTACCGGGACTGGTCATTTCAGGAATAGGCCAGGGAATTGTCTGGACGGCAATGTGGGTAGCTACTGGTTCAGGCGTAAAGCATTACGAGCAAGGGGTTGCTTCAGGTATGGCTTCTACAACGCTGAATGTTGGTAACGCTATTGGTATTGCTCTGTTAGTTGCTTTATCCGGAAGCGGGACCGTAAGTCTGCATCAGGTGAACTCTACAAACAGTCTCCAAAATGCCTTACAAATCGCATTTTATCTGGCTGCAGCGGGACAAATTGCAGGGCTTTTTGTTTCCTGCCTGTTACCTTGCAAAGCTGCAACTGATTTGCCAGCAGAAATAACCTAGCAGAAAATCAGTATCCTTTGCCGATGGCTTCAGATGAAAAGTATTAATGTGGAAGACCTGCTTATGGCGGGTCTTTTAATTTGCAGCTTGCGCTGGGAGGTGCGCGAAAATTTCAACATGCTGCTGTACTGACCTGCATGTGAACGCTCGCTTCTGGCACCAAGCGGACTAGCCAGTTGATTCGAAGGTCCGGTTTGAGCGATGAGCGGATGCTCATAACATCCTTTCGCTTTCGTGATAGCGGCAGGGGGACATAAAAAATCCTTCCAAAGAAAGGTAATAATTAATGAATGCTCCATTCTATTTTCTTAGGCAATCATTAACCTCATATACATTTTCATTGTTACGCTCCCTACCGTCATGGACGGTGAGTGAAGATATCATCTACATATTACAGCACTCATCGTGTCCGTTCTTTTAGTAGATAATGGGCTTAAAGATATGTTTAAGTGAAAGAATAAGCTTGTTTTGAAGTTAATTGCTATCAACTCAGTATTTCAGCCACTCTTTGGCCGAAGGTTGTGGGATCCTGTAACATCATGAGATGACCCGTTGAAGGCATGACAGTGACACTTTTCGCGTGCTGAGTTGCCCAGTCGGGAACATCCCAGCCACTCGCTGAATGTTCACCCGCCAGTAAATGCACAGGGACAGAAGTAAACACGGTTTTGACCAGAGTTTGATAGCCAGGGTCCCCGGTGACCTCGACAACTGACCGGGCCATGGCAAGCAGCGTTGAAGCTGGCTGATGTTTAAGCCAGATTGTCGCGATTTGTATTTTGTCAGACTGCGGATCGATTCCGGAGCCCTCCAGCCAGGTTTCTGGCGAACCTTGCATATCCGCCAACATGGATTCGACTTGCGTTAATGTCATTTTCGCGATGGTGGATGTCCAGAACGCATCTTTAAGAGAGAAGTTGCCTTCTACACTGACAATCTCCTTAACGCATTCGGGATATTTATGCGCAAACGCGTAGGCCACAGCACCCCCGACAGAATGACCCACAAGGCTCACGGCGGATCCCTGATATTCGGCCTGGATCACCTCATAAATCCGTTTCACCTGCCCCCAGATGTTTATTTTCTCTACCGGTATATCGCTGCGTGCGCCGTAGCCGTTAAGGTCAGGAGCAATAACGGGCCGATCGCCCAGCGGTCTGTGAAATTTCGGATCATTCAAAGTACCTATTAAGCCGTTGATAAATATGACAGGTGTATTGGACGAATTGTTCATTTAGCTTTCCGTAACAGGTGTGGCGTGAATTTTTTGTGTTTAAGGAGCCTTTAAGTGGATTTATTTATATCCGGAGGCGCTTAGGGACATGGCAATAAGCTCTTTTAACCATGCTCGCCCTTGAGGCCAGTCACCGAGTCCGCTGGCTGCGTTGATATGCCCTCGCTCACCGATATTGACCAGACTACTGCCCCAGGCATCGGCACAGCACTGGCTGTAATGGATATCGGCATAAGGGTCATTGGAACTGGCAATCATCATGCTCGGAAATGCGAAACGCTTTTCACTCCGGGGAACACTAAACCCCTTAGCCTCTTCTGGAAACACATCGCGTGTGGGATCGGGTACCGCGACCAGCAACGCGCCTCTCACAACCGTGCGGCTATATTGGGCCCAGTTAGCAACCTGCAGGCAGCCAAGACTATGGGCGACCAAAATGACGTCTGGCCCGGCCTTTCTGACGGTAGTTTCTAAATTTTCGACCCACTCTTCGCAAACCGGATGATCCCAGTCTTGTCCCGAAATGAGGGTCATTGACGCGTCAGTTTGTGTCCATAGCGTTTGCCAGTGTCCGGAGCCCGAGTTGCCAATTCCCGGAAGAAGCAATATTGGAGATGTCATGTCTTGATTCCCAAAGAGGTGTTCACATAATGTAGGCGAATGACACATCGTTCCTGAATGGCAAGTCATCGAAATACAGCCCGATTAACCGATGATTCATCTACATTTTGAGCAAAGGATTAGCATGGAGCTTGACAACAAAGACCGGCAAATTTTGGAAGCACTTCAAATGAACGCACGTCAGAGTCTGGCCTCTCTGGGCAAATGCATTGGCCTTTCGCAGCCAGCGATGAGCGAACGGGTCAAAAAACTCGAAAGTGCAGGCGTCATTGAAGGATACAGCGCACGCGTCAATTTGCGAGAGATTGGACTGGGATTACAGGCGATCCTGCGAGTACGCACAACCCACCAATACATCAAACACTATCTGACGTTATTTAACGATATCCCTGAGGTGATAGAAGCTGACAGGATCACAGGAGAGGACTGCTTCATCGTGCGTTGTGTTTTTTCTCAACCGGCTGATTTGGAAGCCGTCGTCGATGCCCTGGCGGTTCATGGTTCAGTGACCACATCGTTAGTTCTGTCTAATGCAGTGCGTAAACAGGTGCCTGTGCGCCCGAGGTGACCGGTTCACATTTGATCGACATGGCAGGATATTAGCAAGGTCCGATTTAGGCACCAAGCTGCTGCAGGTGAGGCCCATCAGGCTGCTATGAGCGAACAGCGGACTTTATGCTTGGATTAGAAATGGTATTTAGAGGTTTCACACAGGCAAAATCTGATTCGGTTAAACCTTTTCACGCCGAGTTTTACCGAATTATTATCAAGCGCGCAGCGTTAAGAACTGAATCATCGATCTCGTAAAACTTTCGTGCTGCGCGTGTTGGAAAAGGATTCTCAATTTTTTTGATTGTTTTTATCTCCCAAGCTAGCCAACCGGCTTCATAATAAGATGCGCAAGCTTTAGGGATGTCATCTTGCCTAAACTCTCTGATTTCTCCCAAGGTAATGATAGCTAAGGCGGTTCCGACCTCCTCTTGGCCATCGACCGTGAGGAAGTGTTCATTTTCAACCAGTAATATCTCTTCCCCTGTTCGGACGTCAGGCGGCCATCGCCTTATTTCCAGCGTTTTTAGGCCATTTGCGATTTGAGTTCCGGCAGGCCGAACGATTGAAAGTGCTTTCATCGGGTTCCCATCAGCTTAAGATAATCGATTGATTCTAAAACATGACACTCGATAAATCATATCTTCGGTAGAATGGTCGTTTTACTGAATGCTCAACTATTAAGGTAGATAAAGATTATTAAGGTCCGCTCCTGGCACACAGCAGATGTTCAGGCCCATCAAGATTCCTGCTTTGCTGGCGGAAGCAATTTTTTAGCTTCGTTAATGAGCTTTTCAATCTCTTCCAGAGGGATGCATCCTTCGTAACAAGAGAAAGAGAACTCATGAGTTACATCGGAATAGAAGACTTCAGCAATTTGCCGGAGCGGGGATGTTCCAGCCTCAAAAAGTTCGAGGTACATCCCATCACGGATGACATCGCTTCCACGGGTTAGGTTGTATTGGATCTTAGCCATAAATTTAATTTTCCATTTTTCCAATTAATGAAGCCTCTGTTCGAGCGCAATAAAACGTAAAATATGCACCAGAAGGTAACTTGCACAGATCCGCAAAGAGCGAGATATAGTCATTCGCACCCTGAGAATTACACTTTGAAGTGATTCAGGGTATGCGCTTACTGCTTACGAATATTGAGCGAGAATCATGCGATGATCGCCGCTTTTCTTTCGAGCCAGTAGGTGCTCCACGTTCGCTAACGAATACTCAGGGCATGCAGATAAACTGCTGGCTATATTTCTTTCGAAGAGCGTGGAATGCATACCAATCCCCGGTAAGAGGAGTTGGTTATGATTGCGATAGATCAGTTTGCTGCTCATGTTGGTCTGGACTGGGCGGATAAAAAACACGATGTCTGTGTTCAGTTTAAAAACGGTGAACGCGTATTCGATGTGATTGAACATACAGCAGAAGCGCTTGATGCCTGGCTCAACGCGTTGCACAAACAGGTGAAAGGCAAAATAGCTATCGCCCTTGAGCTGAAGAAGGGCCCCGTGGTATATGCTCTTCAAAAATATCCCTTTATCACCGTTTTCCCCGTCCACGCTTTGTCACTGGCTCGTTATCGGCAAGCCTTCTCGCCCAGCGGCGCTAAAGATGATCCGCAGGATGCCGAGTTAGCATTAGAGTTAATGCTACGCTATCCCCAAAAGATAAAAGCCATTGAACCCGACAATGCGGATATCCGGTTACTCCAGCAACTGGTTGAGCAGCGTCGTCAGTTGGTTGAAGATAAACGCCGTTTTGTGAACCTGATAATCAACACGCTTAAACAGTATTATCCTCAGCCCCTGGAGTGGTTCTCACATCTGGGTAGCTTACTGTTGTGTGAACTGATTATACGATGGCCCAGTCTGCAACAACTGAAACGAGCCAGGCGCGAGACGATCCGCAACTTTCTCAATGCCAAAGGCGGTCACGCAATGGCCCTTACCGAGCAGCGTGTTGTAAGTATTGATAACGCGATCCCATTGACGACAGACCCGAGTGTTATAGAGGCTAATGCTTTGATGGCAACCGCACTGGCGACACAAATTAAAGTCGTGAGTGAAATCATCAAAACCTATGACGTACGAATCGAAACGCTGTTTGACACATTGCCAGATGCGGGGCTGTTCAAATCACTTCCGGGTATGGGCCCACGTATGCTTGCTGCACTGGGTGATAACCGAGACCGGTTTAACAGCGCTGAAGAAATTCAAAACTACGCAGGTATTGCACCGGTGACAGAACGAAGTGGCCAGAAATCCTGGGTTCACTGGCGATGGCAATGTGCGAAGTTCGTCAGGCAGACCTTTGTTGAATGGGCTGCCAAGACGGTTAACTCATCATACTGGGCCAAATTGTATTATCAGGGGCAGCGAGAAAAGGGAAAATCTCATCAATCCGCGATCCGGGCTCTGGCATTCAAATGGCTAAGGATCATTTACCACTGCTGGAAGACCAGAATCCGCTATGACGAAGCGAAATATTTGCTGGCACTGGAAGAGCGAAAATCGCCCTTACTGATGCCGTAAAAAACTTGTCGAATGTCTCAGGGCGTGAAGCGGAAGTTAACTCGCCGCTGACGATGATAGAGGTTTGTTGTGAATTTATTCGGTTGAAGATATAGCTAAATTACTAGGTGACTGCAGATACTATGAATTGTGCACAGTATCAATAAATTTTATAAAAAATTACCGCGTAGTATTGAATTACTACGTTGTTATGCCAGAATTTCATTAACTAGATTTTCTATTACAATACTACGCAGTGTAAGGATTAGCATGAGAACATTTACCCTTGCTATTTGCACACTTCTTTTTGCTTGCACAAACCCTTATCCTGTATCCGTACCTAAGCCAGGTAACTATCATGGTATTACTTTAAATGCAGACTACGATGCACTTGTAAAAAATGTACACGACTACGGTGAAGAACTGAGTCAAAAGTCACATAAATTACAGTCTCAGAAATATGCCTATACTGATTTTGGCTACCTTGGTTCAATTGTGTCAGTTATTGCCGCAGCAAGCGGTACTTTAACGACTGCATTATATAGCGGAGGTGCTGCTGTTGGAGGAGGAATGGCTGCTCAGCACTATAATTATGACTCCCAGATTCAAAATTATAGTGTAGCAAGGAAAAAAGTTCAGTGCATATACCGAAAGCTTAATGAAAGAACTGTGAATGAATCTTTGTTAATAAAGTTTGATACCCATAGCGATATCGCCAGGATTCTAACCCCTTCTATTAATAATGCTTTGGATGATATTTATTTTGAACTTGATAGTAAACAATCTTCTATCGATCTTAAAACGCCTGATTTAAAGCTTTTAGCTGATGCATTCTCTAAACAAAAAGAAATATCCCCAAAAATAGCCAGCCTTAACAACGGACCATTACCTATTAATAACTATGAGAATAAGTCAAAAAATGAAGAGGATAAAATAATTCTTGCTCAAAATATACAAATGGCAGTATCTATATGTAAGATTTTAGGTGATGCCCCGCAGGGGGAGTAGAAGATTCATGTTTAGTTTAATTTTTGTGTTTTATTTTGTAAGATTAAAAGAGTGGTTTTTAAATCGATATTTTCACTTGAAAGACATGTCCATAATTTAATTTTTTCAATCATTTTTACGAGATATACACCCAAGGGCATGGAAATTATTTTCATGGATTTTATGACGGCCAGTGTGAAAAATAGCAATCATTCCATAAAACTAAATATTAGGAGCGTAAAATGAAACAGGTGATTAATCAAAAATGGTCAAATGGATATGATAATAAAAACGCACCAACAGTTGAGGTGTTAGACAATAGTCATATATTAATCATTTCCGACGCTGAAATTATTGATCCAAAATTTGGCACTTTACAGACAAGCCTAAGTCATGAAAATGGGTGGAAAGATAAAGGAAAGTTTGTCAATGCTCGAATTATACCCTATTTTGTACTTCCTAGTAATTGGTTTAAGGTTACTGGAATTAAGATTTCGCTAGGTGACATTGCAAGGCTGAGTTATAAAAACGCCTCCATCTATGCTATTTATGCAGATACTGGACCAAAAGAAATCATCGGTGAGGCATCGATCTCTGCAGTCGAATCTCTTGGCGTTAACCCTTGGGGAAAGAATGGAAAAATAGTTAGCGGGATAGATTATGGAGTCAGTTATGAAATTATTAAAAATTCTGCAAATCTCGAGATAACTGTAAACTTCGAAACAATACAGTCTTATGGCAAAGAATTATTTGGTGAAAAAACAAATTTAATTTCAACAAGCGAATCATTGAAATTAGATAACATTTTATCCAATCAAAAAAATGGGAAGGCAGAAACCTTTGTCTCATTCTTTTCTTCCAATTATGGTGATGTTAGGGATGAAGTTTTGAGGTGGTTCGCCCCTATAAATAACGGTAGCCCTACCCACAATGGTTGTGTTGCACATTTAGTTAGCTGTCTGAAGTTGTGCAATTTTCCATATCCTGATTTGGATTCCCCTGCCGCCGTCAATGTCGACTATTTTTCAGAATGGGCTGTTGCCAATAATTGGTCGCGTATAGACGATCGTAGCAATATGGAACTAGGAGATATTTGTATAAGTGGACCTAAATCAGAGCCGCATGAATTTGATCATGCTTATTGCTTTGTAGCATTTGCTGACTCTGGCTATGCGTACGTATTACATAACCAAAATGTTGGAATTGCAAAGCGCTCACTTGATGGTGTTGGATGTGGGGTATGGCGCTACGCACTTCGGATGCCGTAGGCCTTGGTTCATCATGTCCGCTTTTGGCACAAAGCGGTCAGATTGAACTCACAGCGAAGAGCGGATATCGCTACTCATAGTAAAACCGGCATCGTTAGCAGATCAGTGGTTTTGAGAACATCAAAGCATTTTTACAGTGTTATCTAACCAGGCGGGAAGATTTTCTCTGTACCCGTTGAGATAGAAATGAAAATCATTTTTCTGCCGTTCATTAAGCAGTACGACTACCTCAGTAACAATCCATGCTTTGGCAATTGCTATTTCTTTAGCCAAATCATTAGGCTTAGAAAGGCAAGATATACAGTTATAGCGATCTGCAAATTCAATAAATTTTTGTACAGAGCCCATTCTCTTTATTTGTCGGAAGCTCTCTAAGAGCGGGCTGTTCGGATGACAGGAATATTCAGATTTCAAGCGCAGTAAGGATTACGGCTTCCATTTTTTCCGGGGTGGAGATCGGAGCAAAACGCTTGAGCGGTTTGCCGTCGCGTCCGATCAGGAACTTAGTGAAGTTCCACTTGATCCGTCCACCCAGCACGCCGGGCAATTCGTTTTTCAGATACCTAAACACAGGGTGCGTAGCAGTTCCGTTGACCTCCACTTTCTCAAACATCGGGAAGCTCACTCCGTAGTTAATGTGACAAGTCTGTGCGATTTCGTCGGCACCGCCGGGTTCCTGCTTACCGAACTGGTTGCAGGGAAAACCGAGCACCATCAGCCCCTGTGCAGCATACTTCTTGTAGAGCGCTTCAAGGCCTGCGTATTGTGGTGTGAAGCCACAATGGCTGGCGGTATTCACCACCACAACCAGCTTGCCAGCGTAGTCGGCCATAGAGATAAGCTGACCACCCAGACTGGTGGCGGTAAGTTGATGAAAGGTGGTCATGTCGGGATCCTCAGAACACATTTGCAAAGTCGAACGAAAAGAATAACAAACAGGCGACCTTTAACCTGCTCGCCATCGGTTAACACACCATGATGATAGCCAGCCGTGTCCGCTTCTGGTAAAGCGCTACTGAAGCAACACCAAGGGACTGCAATGAGCAATGAGCGAGGAGCTGGTTCGGTTTATTAAAACGAATGTCTGCGCTTCCACTCATTTACAACATCACCCAAAGTTTTTGGATCATCATTACGTATCCACATCATAAATTCACGATCGAATCGAAAATCTTCACCACACTCCTTAATCATGAAACGACGAACGTTTTGTGTATTTTTATAGTTTTTATCAATGCTGGTGGTACTGGTCAGTGATGAGCTATGCCAATCGGTTTTCAATTTACTCACTCCTAAGATGAAAAGGTTGACTAGAAATTAAGATACTCACTGGCATAAGATGCCGAAATTTTGCGATAGCGTTGCATCGATCAGTTGAACTCACAGCAAGGAACCGGTCAGGAAGCGCTGCCCGCAAAACCAGTGCCAGCGGGGCATCCAGGCACTCTGTAGATCTCAGATATCACCTGCCTTGTTGCGTCTTCGATCGTTCCTTCATTACGGCATAAAACCCAGCCCTGATGTGCAATTTCTCGCTCGAACGCTTTGGTACAAGCGACATGCTCTTCCAGCTTATGAATCACCGTACTACTCAGCCCGCGTGTTCGGGCTGCGGCTCTCGCCCATGAAATATCAGGCGCAGTTACAACCCCGACATGCAGGTCTGGCACTCGCACGTTTCGTTCCATATTAAGCTGTAAAATCTCTGCGAATGGAACCCTGCGGCGAAACGCAGCATCCGACGGGTACCAGCGATCCATCAAGATAATGCTGTCAGGTGGCTGCTTAGTCAGAACGTGCCGGGAAATCCAGGCACGGCTGTCAGCAAAGCGCTCACAAATCTCCAGTTCCAAATCCAGGGTGGGATTTCTGACGAACCTGTTCACGAGGGCCATTGTTTCCCCCCTGCTGGGATCGCTTTTTTTCTCGCAAAGTCGGATCACCTTCTTGTTGTCTGCCCTGAGTACTTTCGTAATGGCTTCCAGCAGTGTGGTTTTACCGGCTCCCTTCGGCCCGTCCAGAGAAACAAACACCTGACGGCTCATTCTTTAAATGACGATTGATATGCGGTTGTTATAAAGCTTGAATCTGGCAAAAGCATCGTACTTCCTTCGTATGAACAGCTGATCACCCTCTCCGCTCGCCGGAGCCGCTTAATGCGTCAGCGCGAGCCCTATGGAGGGCTTTTATAAACAGACACTGATGAACATTCAAGCAATGTTTCTCACTGGGTAGGTTCAGGATCATATTGCTGGCGATAAAGAAGCACGTGACCTGCCTGACAGGCTGGGAAAGCCAAAAGGCCCGCTTAAGTTGCCTTAGGCGAGCCTTTTAAAATTTAGCTCATCGGACTGGGATTACCCTGGATATGAACTGAATGATAAATAAGCCGAATATGAGTGTTGGTCAGCCAGGCTTTTTTCTATCGGTATAAATATCAGGTCGGGTAATTGTCCATGCATAGTTTTCCCGATTTACGGGCTCGTAGCCAAACTTTTCATAAAGCCAGGGTGCTGTTGTTGTGAACAGCATGATCCTCCGAAGCTGCCCGAACACAGGGTGATTATGTATGCATTCCATAACCCATCTTCCCAGCCCTTCTCCATGATATTCTTCAAGAATATACACATCGCAAAGATAAGCAAATGTAGCATAATCGGTTATCAGGCGAGCGAAACCTATCTGGATTTCATTATGATAAACGCCAAAGTTAAGGCTGTTTTCTATTGATGCGAAGACAATATCCAGATGAATACCTTTAGCCCAGGTGGACCTTGTCAGATACCGGTGGATAGCCTGTACATCCAGTTTTTCTCTGTCTGTACTTACCAGGTAGTCATTCTTATGCCATTCATGTTTCTCTGAAATACTCACTTTAATTCCTGTCTCAGGGATTTAGGGAAATCTGACTTTATCATTCGATGGAATAATTATACTGCCTGAATCGCTCCGGGTTAGCCGGACCTCAATCTGTTTTTCATAATGGAAACTTGTTGTCAACCTATTATATTTAGGATCCACGAGCAAAGGCTTTACCTATAGATGGCGCGCAGGTCTGTCTGTGATAACAGGTTATCACTGTGGATATGAAGAGGCGTTAACCTGCCGCGCCGTTTTGCTCCTTCAGGAATACATTTAGCAGTAAGTCCTCTCTGTCACGTAAGGCGAGAAGCTCCAGCCCAAGCGGAAAGCCTTGTTCGTCAAATCCTACGGGAAAAGTCAGCGCAGGTGTCCCGCTGGTCGCCGCAAACAAGGCGTTGCTGCCCGTTTGAGTTTCTCCGTGTTTGACCGGCGGATGACGCATGACCGGATAGGCGAGAAGATTGATATCGTGGTCTGCAAACAAGGCTTTCAGTAAATTATAGAAATCACGTTGCCGCTGCTGTACACCACGATATTCAGGGCTATTTGTCCCGGCGTGCTCTGCACGCGCCCTGAATACGGCGTCAAGTTGCGGATGGTGAATATTGGCGGCCACGATTTCCTGAAGCGATGTAAAACTGGCCTGCGGTCTGGCACTCAAAAATGCGTTTAATGACTCTGCAAACTCGTAAGCGATAATATTGGCCGCCTCAGCGAGCGAATCTAAAGAGGTAACACCGACCGTTACGACTTCGGCACCGATATTCTGCACAGCGGCCCGCATTTTATTTCTGCTCGTGTCGCTGATATCGTTAAAAGCACTGTCAAGCCAGCCAATACGTAATTTTTCCCCCCGGGGCGGGAAACTTTTACCCGTCATAACTTCAGTCACCCACCGCAAATCTTTGGCATGGCGTACCAACGGGCCAGCAATATCCTGTGTTGGAGACAACGGCACAATGCCTGCCATCGTAACGCTGCCCCGTGTCGGCCGCAGGCCATAAAGCAGATTAAAAGCGGCAGGAATTCGCACCGACCCTGCTGTATCCGTACCGACAGCAAAGGGAACATAACCTGCTGCGACTGCGACCGCGGAACCACTGCTTGAGCCGCCAGGGTTATAGCCCGGTCGGTAGGCGTTATGGGTATAACCGCTCAGTGATGAGGCGCCCGTAATGCCAGCCGCCAGTTCATGCATGGCCGTTTTACCCAACAGGATTGCCCCTTCTTCACGCAGACGTTTCACCAGAGGTGCATCATGGTCTGCAATAATCCCCAGCAGCGCTTTTGATCCCGCCGTTGTCGGCCATCCTGCAACATCAATATTGTCTTTAACCAGCAGAGGGATACCTTCCAGCCTGCCGCAGGGATGGCCGCGCCGCCGTTTTTCATCGCTCGCGATGGCAGCCTGTCTTGCCTCATCAGCATAGAGCCAGGTAATGGCGTTCAGGGCGGGCTCGCGCTCAGCAATAATCGCCAGTGCAAACTCCGTCAACGCCGCTGCACGGGTCTCACCATGCTGCAATTTTTGCAGTAATTCAGTGACGGATGCTTTTGCATAATCCTCTTGTCGGAACATTATTCTTCCTCCGGCGTTTGCCACTGATAACGCTGACTGCCGTCATACCTGACCCTGCCGAAAGAAGCACCTGCAAAGTGTGAACTGAACCAGATTGCCTGATGCTCTAATGCCCAGTCGATTGCTTTACGGCGTGAAAGGGATGCCTGCGGTTTGTTTTCGCAGAAAACCGAATTCCAATGCGGATGTTCAAACTGCACTTCATGGTGCATCAGATCCCCGGTAAATATGGCGTGCTGTTGGTCTGAGACCAGGAGTAAAGAGCCATGGTCATCACTGTGACCGGGCGTTGGCATATAGCGCAAGACGCCGGAAAATAACGGCGACTGTTCAATGTCGATAGCATCCAGCTGGCCGCTTTTTATCAGCGGCAGAATGCTGTCGCGATACAGCTCCTGCCTGCCAGGATCGGCCTGACACTTCGCGAGCTCCCGGGCCGAACAAACATAACGTGCATGTGGAAAAAGGGGCTGCCACTCGCCTTCATTCCAATGCGTATTCCAGCCAACGTGATCGGTATGGATATGCGTCATTAACACTAACGAGACCTGTTCCGCAGCGATCCCGGTCTGTTTCAGACGTTCAAGATAATCGCTGTTAAGATGGTCAAATAAAGGGATGCCCCCTCTGTTCCTGCCATTTCCCGTCGCCGTATCTATCAGGATGATATCTTCCGGGGTTTTTACCAGCCAGCTATGAATGGAAAGCCCGACCGCAGCATCTTCAGGATAATTTATCATCTCATCGAGATGGTCGGGAAATAGCTGCCTCAGGGGAAAGGACGTTGTTTGTTCCGTTATTTTCTCAACCTGACATTGCCCTACGGTTATTCTCATTTATTCCTCCACTTCATTACATCGCCGCGAATGCCTGGCGGCTTGTCCGCTCAGAATGAGAGAACTATACTCACGCTTCGTGAATTAATTAAATTGATTAAAATAATGACCCTCATTAATCCAAATGATTTTAGTCGCATAGATCTTAATTTACTCGTGGTGCTCATCGTGATGTATGAAGAGCGCAACGTCACCCAGGCTGCACACAGGCTGCACCTTGGACAACCAGCAGTGAGTGCGGCCCTCAGGCGGTTGCGCAGCATGTTTAACGAAGCGTTATTTGTGAGAACGACTCAGGGCATGATGCCTACGCCAAGGACCTGCGAGCTGATACAAGCGCTGACGCCCCTGATGGCACAATTACAGGCCGTGGTTCTCAATCCACCCCGCTTTAATCCGGAAAAGGATAAGTTAACCTTCAATATCGGTATGAGCGACTGGATTGAGCACTGGCTGATGCCGGATCTGCTGGCCGGGATTATGCGCGAAGCCCCACAGGTTTCGATCAATGCAGTGGCCACTGATCCGTGGAAGGTGGTGAGTGCGCTTGAGCAGAACAAGGTCGATTTATCCATCACTGTCGGGCAGGAAACATCACGTGATTTGCGGCGGGAAAAGCTCACGTGTGCCGGATTTAAAACGCTCTGGGACCCCGGACAAATCGACATAACCAAACCGCTGACGGTTGCGGAATTCGTTCATTATGAACACTTGCTGATTTCCTACCGGGGGGCCAGTCAGAGTGCGATGGACAATAGCCTGGAAAAAGCAGGGGTAGCACGGAGAGTGCGCTATGTTTCCAGCCACTTTTCCACATTGCCGCTCATGCTCAGTCAGATGCCCCTGTTCGCCACGGTCCCCATGATGCTGGTAGATGACTGGTGCCGGCGGTATGGTTTCCAGTCAGACTCTGTGCCGGTACATATGCCGCCCTTTGAACTCGCCCTGTTATGGCATCGCAATCGTGACAGTGATGCTGCAACCCTGTGGATGCTAAATAAAATTCGTCAGCTAATTGCGAAAAAATTATCTGTTATCCGCTGATCGTTGCCAGAGTGCAGCTTACCGGGCTGGTGGGTACCAGAAGCTGACAGCAACGGGCAGGTTACACTGTTCGCTTATACGCATAATAAATCACACTGAGATTATTCTTATAAAAACTTCCCAACTGTGAAGATAATTTAATGATGAATTAACGATTGCGGCAATACCTGTCAATCAGGATTGTTACCGCCCCACTCAAAAGACATCGTCATTTTATTTACCCGCAGGATAAGGTCTGGCGTTCCGGTCATTTCGGGAGGAAGAGACAATATATGAAAGTTCATCATCTTAATTGCGGGTGTATGTGCCCGGTAGGTGGCGCACTATTTGATGGTTTCAGTAAAGGTATTTATGCGCATCTGGTCTGCCATTGTCTGCTTATAGAAACTGACCGGGACGGACTGGTACTGGTAGATACAGGGTTCGGGCGGGATGATAGCCGTCAGCCGGAAAAACGGCTGTCGGGCTTTTTCCGGCTGATGAATAATATTCAAAAACGGGAGACGCTGACCGCCCGTTCGCGCATAGAGGCGCTGGGGTTCAGCGCAGAGGATGTCCGTCACATTATCCTTACACATCTTGATTTTGACCATGCGGGCGGGCTGACGGACTTCCCTGCTGCGCGCATACATTTACTGCAAACTGAAATCGATACCGCACAGCAGCGACACAGCTGGCTGGCCCGTGAGCGCTACCGGCCCGGCCAGTGGAGCGGTATGTCTGGCTGGACAGGCTATCAATGCCGGGGAGAAAAATGGTACGGCTTCGAGGCGGTTACGGCTCTGCAAGGATTGCCACCGGAAATCCTGCTGGTGCCGCTGGCGGGTCATACGCGGGGGCATGCAGGCATTGCCGTAAGCCAGCCGCAAGGCGCTGGCTGCTGCATGGGGGTGATGCCTGGTTCTATCGGGGCGAAATGGACCTGCAAACGCCCCGCTGTACACCCGGCCTGCGTTTTTACCAGTGGATGATGGCGGTGGATAACGGAGCCCGACATCGTACCCAACAGCAATTACGGGAACTGTTTAGCCGCTATAATCAAGAAATTACTTTCTTTTGCAGCCATGACGCCAGAGAATTAAATGCCTTCATCTCAGACGGAGAAACTGATTAACTCCGCTGCATTTATTTTGCCATTCAGGAGGATTGTTTTTTCTGATACCTTCTGCCACGGAAATACTCTTCAAGGTAAGGAAGAAGTTCAAACAAAATTATGCCTGAAAAAATCACAACGATATAAGTAACGGGTAAAGGATCGGCACGCAACCGTATATCAAAACTGCCCGCCGCGTCGTTAAGGCCCATAAGGGCAAGGAATTCATTCCAGTGT
Source organism: Rahnella sp. PD4 (assembly GCF_049199325.1). Lineage (NCBI taxonomy): Bacteria > Pseudomonadati > Pseudomonadota > Gammaproteobacteria > Enterobacterales > Yersiniaceae > Rahnella > Rahnella sp. PD4. Next base: position 102,249 of record NZ_JBLZQF010000010.1, read on the forward strand.
CGGGAAATAATTAATAACAGTGCCATCAGGGGGAGCATTTCCAGGAAACTGTGAATATGTTGTTCTACTGGCGTAACCTTACGGGCGCTGACCGCATAACTTACATCCCACAAAGCGGTTATTTCATGCAGAAAAAACATCACTATCATAAAGGCAATGATCAGCGCATTGACGTCGAGGAATAAAGCGGCGAGCAGGGGTAAACCCATCTCCAGAAACATCAGAATATGAATCCAGGTTTCTTTTACACCCGTTGTTCGCTCGATCCCCGTCGCACGGTGACATAGCCAGTCGCAAAAACCAGCCGCCAGCCAGACAGGCAGAATGAACCAGAGCAGTATAATCAATTGCGGATCGGTGTTATGCATATTCCTTTCCCGTCGTTATCCGGATAATCAATTACAAGCTTAGTACAGAACTAAATGGCGTAAACTCACCCCCTTTCATTGTCAAAAAACTGAGCGGACTCTGCCTTCGTGATTAAAAAATCATCTCAGTAAGGTTGAAGAAAAATGGGTATTTTACTCCCGTTTTTCTTCACCTTATCGATCCGCTGATTCTCATCCGCAGATGCTTATACCAGTACCTGCCTTTACTGAGATGGCTGATTGTCAGGACGTATCCTGAACCAGATGGCATACATTGCCGGCAGGAACACCAGTGTAATGATGGTGCCGCCAAACGTCCCGCCAATCAGGGTATAGGCCAGCGTGCCCCAGAATACCGAGTGCGTCAGCGGGATAAAGGCCAGAATAGCTGCCATCGCCGTCAGCAACACCGGTCGGGCCCGCTGCACCGTCGCCTCCACCACCGCATCGAATGGCGCCAGCCCTTCCTGTTCATTGTGATGGATCTGCCCTATCAGAATCAGGGTGTTACGCATCAGAATGCCCGACAGCGCGATTAAGCCTACCAGCGCATTGATGCCAAACGGCTGGTTGAAAAGCAGCAGCGTGGGCACCACGCCAACCAGCCCCAGTGGCGCGGTGAGGAATACCATCACCATGGCCGACATCGACCGTACCTGCAGGATAATGATCAACAGCGTCATGGCAATCATGATAGGAAACAGCGGTGCCATCGCCTGGGTGGCTTTTCCGGATTCTTCAATCGACCCCGCCTGCTCAATGCGGTAACCCGCCGGAAGCTTATCAATGACCGGCTGCAAGGCTTTGGTCATTGCAGTGGAGACATCCGGCGGCTGCAGGTTTTCGGCAATATCCCCCCGCACGGTAATGGTCGGCGTACGATCGCGACGGCGCAGAACAGGATCTTCCATTTGCACCTCAACTTCACCGATCTGAGACAACGGAATGCGCTGACCGGAAGAACCTACTAAGGTAAAGCCCGCTATTTTTGCCGGGTCGAGCCGGATATCTCCCGCCGCGCGCCCCATGACCTGCACCGAACGGATATCTTCACGCACCGAGGTGATCGGAACGCCTGAAAGCAGGAACTGGAGCTGCTGCGCGACCGCATTCGATGTCAGCCCCACCGCCTGCAGGCGGTCCTGATTGAGCGTGAAATGCAGCGCCGGTACCCGTGGTCCCCAGTCGGTGTTGACGGTCCTCATCATCGGGCTGGCCTGCATCACCTTTTCGACCTGGTCTGCAATTTCACGCAGCCTGGTGGGATCCGGCCCCATGACCCGGTAGGCCACCGGATAAGGAGAATACGGACCAAACACCAGCTGGGTCACGCGCACGCGCGCCTCCGGTGCCAGACCACCGGCCGCCGCTTCACGCAGTCTGAACTTGAGCGCCTCGCGTGCTTCCTGACTGTCCGTCAGCACGACAATTTTCGCAAACGACGGATCGGGCAGCTCAGGCGCCATGGCCAGATAAAAACGTGGTGACCCTTGCCCGATGTAGGACGTAATGATTTTTGCCTCTTTCTGCTTTCTCAGCCAGGCTTCAATTTTGGCCGTGGTGGCACTGGTCTGCTCAATCGCGGTGCCATAAGGCATCTGCACTTCAACCAGTACCTCCGGGCGGTCGGAGGTCGGGAAAAATTGTTTTTTCACCAGCCCCATGCCAAGGATAGCGACCGTAAATATGGCAATAACGGTACCGGCGACTATCCACTTGCGCGCGATGACACGGGTCAGTAGCCGGCGAAAACGGTTGTAATGACGGGTGTTGTAAATCGCCGCATGCCCGCCCTCTACCGTTTTGATTTTCGGCAGCATTTTCACGCCCAGATAAGGCGTAAACACCACCGCCACGACCCAGGAAGCAATCAGGGCAATACCGACAATCCAGAACATATTGCTGGTGTATTCACCGGCGGTGGACTGGGCAAAACCGTTGGGCATAAAACCGACGGCGGTGACCAGCGTACCGGCGAGCATCGGTGCCGCCGTGTGACTCCAGGCATAGGCGGAGGCTTTGATGCGGTCGTAGCCCTCTTCCATTTTCACCACCATCATTTCGATGGCGATGATGGCATCATCGACCAGCAACCCGAGCGCCAGGATCAGCGAGCCCAGGGTAATGCGGTCAAAGTTTTTGCCGGAAGCCTCCATCACCACGAAGACGATCGCCAGCGTTAACGGCACCGCTGCGGCCACCACCACGCCCACGCGCCACCCCATACTGACGAAGCAGACCACCATCACCACCAGCAGCGCGACAAAGAATTTGATCATGAACTCATCAACGGCGGAGCTGATATTGACTGACTGATCCGTGACCTTGGTCAGGGTCATGCCCAGCGGCATACCCTGATTGATTTTGGCCGTTTCCGCATCCAGCGCCTTACCCAGATCCAGACCGTTCCAGCCGTCCCGCATAACGATGCCCAGCAGCAGCGCCGGTTCACCCTGATTGCGGATCATGAAGGTCGCCGGGTCCTCATAACCACGTTCAACCGTTGCTATGTCAGAAAGCTGCAGGGTTCTGCCCTGAACAACGATGGGCGTTTGGCGGATTTTCTCCAGTTTGTCGAAGGCGCCATCCAGGCGGATAAAGACCTGCGGCCCGTGGGTATCAATCGAACCGGCAGGCGTCAGGACGTTCTGGCTGTTAAGGGCGGAGAAAATATCCTGAGGCGAAATGCCCAGCGTGGCCAGCCGGTCATGTGAGAACGAGACAAAGATACGTTCAGCCTGTTCACCGATGATATTGACCTTTTTGACCCCCGGCACATGCAGAATTTGCTGGCGCAACGCTTCCGCATCGCGAACCAGCAGCCGCTGTGGCTCCCCTTTCGCCTTCAGCGCAAAGAGCGCAAAGGTCACGTCGGAGAATTCATCATTGACCATCGGCCCGATGACGCCTGCGGGCAGGTTTTTAGCCTCATCGCCCAGCTTTTTACGCGCCTGATAGAATTCTTCCTGCACCTGTGAAGGTGGCGTACTGTCCTGCAGTGACAGCATGGTAAAAGCCAGTCCGGGACGCGTGTAGGTCTCACTCCGGTCATACCACTTCAGTTCCTGCATACGCTTTTCAAGCGGTTCAGCCACCTGATCCTGCATCTCCTGCGCGGTGGCACCCGGCCAGGCGGAGATAATCGTCATCTGCTTGACGGTAAACGGCGGATCTTCAGCCCGCCCCAGTTCGAAAAAGGAGAGAATGCCCGCGACCGTAATCAGGATAATAAGAAACAGGGTGATTGAGCGCTCGCGCACGGCAAGCGCTGAAAGGTTGAACCGCCCCCCGCTCATGGCTGGCTCCCGGCGACGCTGGCATCGCTCTGTTCAGCCATGCGTACGGTCTCACCTTCATGCAGCAGATGCGCCCCCAGCGCGACCACCTGTTCACCCGGCTTGAGGGAACCGGTCACCCTCGCCGCATCGTCACCCAATCCCTGTACCTGAACGGACCGCCATGACACTTTGGCGGGCTTACCCGAAATCTCCCAGACACCCGGCCCCTTGCCAGGATCGTAGAGGGCCGCTAAAGGCACCTGCATCACCTGATCCGGTAATTTATCGTCTGCAATATGCAGCGTAACGGTGGATCCCAGCGGCGCATTTGCCAGTGCGCCCTCAAGCACATATCTCGCCTCGAAGGTGCGTGTTACCGGATCCGCCGCATCGGAAAGGAGCCGCAGTTTCGCAGGGACTGTCTGCTTACCGGTACCGTACAACGTGGCCTGCGCCTCGCTTCCGGCCGCCGGGCGTAACGTCTCGGGCAACTGCACGATGGCTTCGCGCAGCCCTGCCCTGGCCAGCCGGACCACAGGCTGCCCGGCACTGACCACCTGACCGGGTTCAGCCAGCGTGTCCATGACCACGCCGTCGGCATCGGCCAGCAGTACGGCGTAACCCGTCGCATTTTGCGCCACATTGGCCTGTGCCTGAGCCGCGCTGAGTTCAGCTTTGGCCGTGTCGGAGGCGGCCTTTATCTGATCGTAAGCCGATGCCGATACGGCGCCGGCCGCGACCAGACCGCGATAGCGCACCTCGTCGTCAGTCGTTTGTTTTGCACGGGCCCGCGCAGCCGCGACGGCCTGTTGCTGAGCCTGCGCCTGCAGGCTCAGGTCAACCGGATCCAGACGCATCAATGGCTGGCCGCGTTTGACGGTCTGACCGGTGTCGACCAGACGTTCAAGAATTTTGCCCTGCACTCTGAAACCCAGGTCGCTTTGAATCCGGGCGACAACAACGCCGGTAAATGCGCGGGAGGCACCGGCAGCACTGACTACGGTCGCAGACCTGACCAGAGGAGGCTGAGTACGGGGATCGTCGGTACCGGAAGAGTCACCGCAGCCCGCAAGGGCAAGCGGCAACAGGCAAACAGCAAAGGTGGCAGGATTAAGCCTGAGCATGGGTTCCCTTATTGATTTAACAGGACAGTAACCGCATTCTCAGACTAGTGACCAATAATGTCAATAGTCACCATTCAGGGTGACAGACTTCTCAGTATCAGCGAGGACAGAAGCGCAGCCGCTGCCGGTGCCGTTTCCAGATTGTATTGCAACTGCACCGGGCTGATGTAAGGTCGCATGACCAGATATATCGCATGCGCCGCCTCGTCCAGCGGCGTTTTTCGCTCAAACTCCCCGCTCTGCCGCCCTTCAACAATGATGTCCTCAATCAGCTGTCGCAACCGTTCTTCATGGGCTTCTGCCGACGGCCACTTATCACGCGCCGCGACGGCGGCAATGTCGTAAAGCCTGCGATCGTGAAAAAACAAATCACTGCCAGCTTCCGTCAGTGCCCGGAATAAACGCCGCAATTTTTCGGAGGCCGACGGGGCATCTGCAATCGCTGAATTGACAATCGCCATGATCATCGCCAGCCGGTTGCTGCAGATCACCTCACCGATCGCCTGCTTAGAGTCGAAAAATTTGTAGATATAAGATTTTGAAAATCCTATAGATTTAGCCAGTTCGGACACCGTGGTTTTCTCATAACCAAAATGCCCGAAATGCTCGGTGGCCGCATCAACAACCTGATCGCGGACGCTGTGATCCGAAGGCCCCCGCGGGGGATGTACATTTGTCTGTTTAGTCATTTTTCCAGCTTAGCTCAATTGAGCCCTGATTGACAACGAGTGACCATTTGGTAATGTAGTCACACTTCAAAACTCACTCAAGGTATATCAATGTTCCCCCTACGTACTCTTGCGCTGGTGGTGAGCACCGGCTTGCTGGCGGGTTGCGCCGTCGGTCCGGATTATCATCGCCCGGCGGTGTCACTTCCGGAACACTATCAGACTCAGCCTGCCCTCCGGGAGAGAAGCGTATCCCCACCCGCCAGTTTTACCGTCTGGTGGAACGGCTTTGGCGATCCCCTGCTGAGTCAGTTCGTTTCGGACGCCCTCGCGCAGAATCTCGATCTGGCGCAGGCCACTGCCCGGATGAACCAGTCCCGCGCCGGACTGGGCGCGGCCACAGCAGCGCTGTTGCCCTCAGGGAACATCAGCGGACAAGCGGCACGCGCGTATCAGTCAGCCGAAACCCCGCTGGGTCAGGTTCTCAGCGCAACGCCGGATTATAATCGCTACGGCAATAGCTATGAAACCGATCTTAACGCAAGCTGGGAGATTGATGTTTTTGGCGGGCTGCGACGCGGTCGCCAGGCTGCGCTGGCTGACTATCAGGCCTCTGAAGCGGGCGTCGCCGCGACCCGCCTTGCTGTCGCCGCTCAGACTGCCGATATCTATATTACCCTGCGCGGATTACAGGCCCGTCTGGCCATCGCGGATAAACAGGTCAGCACGCAACAGGAACTGCTGGAAAAGGTACAGCTCCTGAACGCTAAAGGACTCGCGCCGGCGTATCAGGTTCGCCAGACCGAAGGGGAACTGGCACAGGTTGAGGCCACCGTACCGGTTCTGCGCACGGGGATAGATGCGGCCATGAATGCATTAGACGTTATGCTCGGCACGCCGCCCGGCACCCACCGGGCTGAGTTAGCGTTGCCGGGGGCCATACCGCAGGTACCCCAGATAACCTCAACGGGTACACCCGCCGACCTGTTGCGCCGCAGACCCGATATTATCGTGGCGGAACGTCATCTCGCCGCCTCAAGTGCGCGTATCGGCGTGGCCGTCAGTGAGTATTATCCGAAGTTTTCACTCACGGCACTGCTCGGCAGTGCAACGGCAGTCTCAGGCAACAACCTGTTCTCCGGCGGTGCCAGCCAGTCGGCCGGCGTGCTGGGGCTGCGCTGGCGGCTCTTTGATTTTGGTCGCATCAATGCTCAGATAGAGCAGGCGAAGGGCCAGGAACAGGAGGCGCTCGCGGCCTATCGCCTGTCGGTATTACGCGCGACTGAAGATGTCGAGAATGCCTTCTCCGCCCTGGTCAATCGTGAAACACAGACAGCCACGCTGACCCGGGGAGAATCTGCCCTGGCCAGCGCCCGCCAGTCATCTTTTATCGCTTACCGGCAGGGAACGGCCAGCCTGATGGACGTCCTTCACAATGATGAGACCCTGTTACAGGCTTCCGATGCCAGAGCGCAGGCCCAGACAGAATCCGCACGCGCCGCTGTCGCGACGTTCAGGGCGCTCGGCGGGGGCTGGCAGCCGCCCGGTTAACAGATAAGGGTTCATCAGGTTGCTTATTTATCAACCCATGACGGGCAGAGGCCATCCCGGTCAGAAGAACTCAAGACAGAAAAGCCCGCTTACAGACATCTGAGCGGGCTTTTTGCTTTCACGATTGAAACCGGGCACCGGCGGCAAATCAGGATATGTCAGTCAAACCTGACCATGTCCTTAAAAATCAGCTGCCCCCAGTGCTTTCCGCGTGCCTGTACAAGCAATCCGCCCTGTGAAAGACCGCCCAGTTTGACCGGTGAGAATCCGAGAGTTTCGGCAAGCACACCCACTTTATCAGCTGCATCCTCATCGTCGCTCGCCAGAAAAACGACTCGTCTGCCACCCTGTACCGCCGGATCCTGGCCGAGGACACCTGCGCCCAAATGATTAAAGCCCTTGACCAGTTTTCCTCCCGTGAAAGCCTGCGCGACTACGCAGGAGGAAGGCTGGTCACCCAGTTGCTCAGGAGGAATGCCGTAGGCATTGGTGACATCAATGATGATCTTTCCCTTCCAGTCCGCTAGCACCTTCGCGACATCCGGGTGAGACTCGAAACGGACAGCCAAAAAGAGGATGTCTGCCCTGACGGCGTCCGTCAATTTTTGGGCAATGATCCCCGGTCCGATCGCGGCGGCATCGGCTGCAAAACTTTCAGGGTCGCGTGTGGTCGCCACGGATACGTCGATACCGCTGCGGGCAAATGCCCTGGCAAGGGCCTGTCCAATCTGGCCGAAGCCAATAATGGCGTATGTCATATTTACTCCTTTGGTGAATACAGTCTGGCCCGCTCCGGTTGATCGAATCGAACAGCCAGGCGTGGTATATCAGAGTTGCGCCAGGCCGCCATCAACGGCGACCTCGCTGGCTGTCATGAAACTGCTGTCCGGCGAGGCAAGAAAGGCCGCCACCGCGCCGATCTCTGCAGGTTCGGCCATGCGCTGGAGCGGCGTCATCGCGGCGAACGCTTTCTGCCCCTCCTCTCCCAGTGCGTCCCTGGCAAGTTCGGTCGCGGTGGCGCCTGGCGAGAGTACATTTACCCGGATACCGGTTCCCTTCAGATCTTCCGCCCAGCTCCGCGCGAGGTTTCGTACCGCCGCCTTGCTCGCGCTGTAGGCGCTGAATGCCGGGGCACCGGTGGTGCCGGCGCTTGAACCGGTCAGGATAACTGAACCCCCCGGGCCCATCAGCGGCAGTGCCTTCTGTACCGTAAAGATCGTACCCTTGACGTTAGTCTCGAAGGTTTCGTCAATATGCTCCGCGGTGAGCTGGCCAAGCGGAAGCGGTCCTCCTGCACCGGCATTGGCGAAAACAATGTCGAGCGTTCCGCGTTCGGCCCGCACGGCGGCATAAAGCCGATCAAGGTCAGCCTCATCGGAAACCGAGCCTTTCACCCCGCGGGCATGACTGCCAAGTTCCGCCACTGCGGCGTCAAGCTTTTCCTGCCGGCGGCCGAAGATGAAGACGAAAGCGCCCTCTTCAATGAAGCGTTTTGCTGCGGCAAAGCCGATGCCGGTCGCGCCGCCGGTGATCACGGCAGTTTTTCCATTCAGTCTGTTCATGTCATGAATCCTTCTGGTGAGTGGTACGCAAGCAGTAAGCAGCTTGCTTGCGGGCCAGTGTGCGACCGTGGTAACCTGTGGTCAAGTATGCACCTTTTGGTAACCACCTAAAATGACAACACAATTTCAAACTGAAATTTGCGGCACCGGCTGCGGGCTGAACACAACACTGCGTATCATCTCGGGCAAGTGGAAGCCGCTGGTTCTTTTTTTCCTGCGCGACGGGCCGAAGCGTTATGGTGAGCTCAGGCGTTTGATAGCCGGCGTCAGCAATAAGGTGCTGATCCAGCAACTGAAGGATCTTGAGGCTGATCAGGTACTGGCAAGGACTGATTATCAGGAAATCCCGCCGCGCGTTGACTACGCACTGACCCCGCTCGGTCGCAGTCTGGCCGAAGCCATCATGCCGCTGTGTGCCTGGGGAACGGCGAATAGTGAAGAAATGGCCAGCATCTATGCCAGCCGCGATCCTTCCCCCCTGAAGGATGCGGAAAGTCTCTGAGCCGGACTGCCTTTAATTAGTCGGATTTTCTGGATTGTCTATTCGGCGTTGGGGTGCTTATTTCAAGGGGATTAATGTCTAGACTCAGCTTTCTGACAGAAACCTAAGGAGCACACCATGGCAGACCATTCTATCAAAGGCAAAATTGTGATCATCGCGGGCGGGGCTAAGAATCTCGGCGGACTGATCGCCCGCGACTTAGCCGCTCAGGGGGCGAAAGCCATCGCCATTCATTATAACAGCACCTCCTCAAAGACAGATGCCGATGAAACCCTGGCCGCCATCGAAGCCGCAGGTGCGCAGGCTGTGGCATTTCAGGCCGATCTGACGACCGCTGCCGCCGTCGAAAAACTCTTTGCCGATACCATTGCCGCCATTGGCAAGCCGGATATCGCGATCAACACCGTGGGCAAAGTTCTCAAAAAACCCATAGCGGAAATAAGCGAAACTGAATACGACGAAATGGCAGCCGTAAACGCGAAAACCGCCTTCTTCTTCCTCAAAGAAGCCGGTAAAAATCTCAACGATAACGGTAAAATCTGCACGGTCGTCACCTCGCTTCTTGGCGCCTATACGCCGTATTATGCCGCTTACGCGGGCACGAAAGCCCCGGTAGAGCATTACACACGGGCGGCTTCCAAAGAATTTGGCGAGCGTGGTATTTCGGTCACGGCAGTAGGTCCGGGCCCGATGGATACACCTTTCTTTTATCCTGCAGAAGGCGCTGATGCTGTGGCGTATCATAAAACTGCAGCCGCGCTCTCTCCTTTCAGCAAAACGGGACTGACCGGTATTGAAGATGTGGTGCCTTTTATCCGTCATCTGGTGAGCGAAGGATGGTGGATCACCGGCCAGACAATATTGATTAACGGCGGCTACACCACTAAATAGCCGGTGGCATGCGCATATCGTACTGAAACAAAGAGGGGGGATATTCCGGGGATCAGGGAATATCCCCCCTCTGCCGGGGATACACAGCAATAGCGATTTTTAGCCTATAAAACAACGAGACAGGAAAGATGGACAGGTTCAACCAATATCGCATCTTCGCGCAGGTAGCAGACATGGGAAGCTTTGTCCGGGCCGCCGGCGCACTCTCTGTGCCGCGAGCCTCCGTTTCTGCCGCCATCCAGCAATTAGAGTCGCAACTGGGGGTAAGACTGTTGCACCGTACCACCCGCACGGTGCGGCTGACGGCTGACGGGGAGCTGTTACTCGAACGTATACGCCCTTTACTGGCAGAAGTGGAGGATATCGACCAGTCATTTCAGCTCAGTCAGCACCAGGTTTCAGGGAAGCTTACCATCGATGTGCCGAGCCGCATTGCCCGACGCCTGATTGCTCCGGCTCTGCCGGAATTATTGCGATGCCATCCCCGGTTACAACTGGTTCTCGGGTCATCGGACAAGGCAATCGATCTGGTCCAGGATGGTGTGGATTGCGCCATTCGTGTGGGCGTATTGCATGACAGCAGCCTGGTCGTTCGTACCCTGGGACACATCACCCTCATCAACTGCGCCAGCCCTGCCTATCTGAGCGAACACGGACTCCCCTCCCAACCGGACGATCTTGCCGGAGGGCATCAGGCAATCGGTTATATTTCATCCAAAACGGGTAAAGAGTTGCTATGGGAGTATCAGTCAAAGGACGGCCACATACACAGTGTCAGTATCCCCAACCAGGTTACGGTGAACACTGCAGAAAGCTATATTGCCTGCTGCCTGGCAGGTCTTGGGCTGATACAAATCCCCCGCTTCGATGTGCAACATCTGCTGGCGACCGGGGATTTGGTGGAGGTCATGCCAGATTACCGGGCGGCTTCCATGCCGGTATCCTTTATCTATCCGCATCGCCGTCAGCGCTCCCGGAGGCTGGCTGTCTTCCATTCATGGTTTGAGATACTGATACACCCCCATCTGGATAATTGAACCATCCCGTTTCATGCTATAAACGCTCCGTTTTACTTTATATTCATGTTGGAACTGATTATTCGCCGACCGGCGCTTTACAATGCTTCCTTGATGAAACATACGTGGATAAATAAATACCGCCCCCTAATAAACAACATATTATCAGATAACCCGTCAGCGCCTTCTCCAGAGACCCATGATCCATCATTACGCTCAGGGAGAACGGGAGCCAGTTGCCGACATACCCCACGATATAGAGCAGATTTATTATGTGTGCCCGCTGACGCTGTCTGGCCACCCTATTGACGATGGTTGCCGCACCAACCAGTATGGCCCCGTAGGCGAAGCCTTCCAGCATGACTGAAATGAACAAAAGCCCGGGACTTATTGCATAAACACTCATAAGTGCGAGTAAGACAGCTGCAAGCTGGGCAGTAACGCCTGTTCTTAGCGATGAATAGTGGTGCCTCTTTCTCATTATTAACTGGGTGATACCCGCCACAACCAGAAACGCAGAGAGTGAGTAGCTCACCCGTTGCACGCTGGTAATATGGAAATAGCTATGTGCCAGCGTGGGGCCCTGGGACATAAACGTGGAGGCCATGGCCCATGAAAGAAATATGGCCATGCAGCACACGGTAACGTCTCGCAAAGTAAGCCCCGGTGTCTGAACCGTGATTTTTTTCGATACATTCAGTACGGGGGGGAGGCTTTTATTTATCTGTAAACGATTATTCCAGACTCCGGCCACAGACATTACCACCAGAATAAGAAGGATAATGTAAGGGGCTTCAAGGGTATAAAAATGATGATGTACGATATTCCCTGTGACTAATGGTCCGATAGCCTGCCCCAAAATTAATGAAGCTGCGGCAGTCAGTGCCGCCGTGTTACTGACCTCCGTATCGAATATTTTAATCAATGACCGGTTAATATATGCCATTAAAATACCGGAACCTAATCCGGTTATAAATCGGGCAGAAATAAGCATGAGAATATTATCTGCAAACATCATAAGAATCGCTGAAAGCAGTACACACCCCAAACCTGCATATATCGGCCTGGTATATAACTCAGCCCTGATATTAACTTTAGCCGTCAATAATAATGCGAACAGAACGCCGGCGGCGTATACGCCAAATACTGTCATTATTTGTGACGCGCTGAATCCATATAAACGAATGTATACGGGATACAGAGGAGTAGGCAAACTGCTGCTGAGCATGCCGGAAAAAAAGGCCAGCGCCAGTGCCAGCCCTGCCCGTGATGATTGTCTGTCTGACATAGTAATTTCTGCTATTTGTGATGAATGGATACATTCTGTGAAAGTGAACAAAACGGTACCATAAACTCTCAGGCAGGGGATTCGGGGCGCAGGCAAACCCACTGTGAATCCGGTTCACAGGAGACAAAGGAAGAGGGAGAAACAACGAATGCCAGGCGGACCGGCAGGTTCCTCAGAGACGCCAGGGATGCCGGGCTATCTGTTTTTCCATGAATTCAATAAAACAGCGGATACGCGGGCTGAGATGCTGCCTTTGCGCGTAAATGACATAAAGAGGTTCCCTGAGCGGAGACCGGAATGCCTCCAGAAGCGGAATTAACCGCCCCTCTTTCACATCCTGATGGATGTGAAAGTCTGCCAGCCGGACGATTCCTTCTCCCCGGATGGCCAGATCACGAAGCAAATCACCCTGCGACAGTGAGGCAACGGGTTTGACCGGGAAGATAAGACTTTGCTGGCCTTCGGCGAACACCCAGTGATTCCAGTGGCTTTCAAAATTAAAGTGAAAACAGCGGTGGTCGATCAGTTCGCGCGGATGAGCAGGTGCGCCGTATTTTTCAATATAGGCAGGCGACGCACAGATAACCCACTGGCTCTCACCGATACGACGGGCAATGCGGGAAGAACTGGCCAGCACTCCCCCATATATGGCCAGATCCAGACCTTTATCAAAGTCGTCACGGTAAACCGGCCCCGTTTCAATATCTACGCGTAAAGCCGGGTAAGCCTCTATAAAAGCAGGCAACCACGGCAGTATCTGATAGCGGGCAAAGGTGTTCATGGTCCGGATTTTAAGTTGCCCGCGGATACGGTTTGGCATGTTCTCAGCCAGCGAGTCCGCCTCGGCCATTGCATCCACCACGGCGCGGGCACTCTTCAGATAAACCTGCCCCTCTTCTGTCAGTGTTAACGTCCTCGTTCCACGAAAGAAAAGTCTGACCTGCAACCGGGTCTCCAGCCGTCTGATGAGTTTGCTCATCGCTGAAGGGGTCAGCCCGTTTGCCCGCGCAGCGGCAGAAAAGTTGCCGTATTCATAGGCCCATATGAATGCCAGTAGCTGATTGTAATTATCCATCTTGTCCCAGTTACCGATGTGATCCTTTTTGAACTGCCGGGGAAAACGAAACTACCACATCAAATCATCAGGCACTTTGAAATCAGCATAAGGATCTTCTTCATCCTGCTCTTCCTGACTCAGCGCACTGTTTAATACAATACTGCTGGCATCGCGCTGGGCAATCTTATCCGCCACGCTGGCAGGAATAATGGCGTACTGACTCTCGCCGCTGCCATCAGCAACCAGACGCGCGATGGCGAGACGGCCGCTAATCAGCTGAGACTGCGTGGCCTTATCCACCACCATTTTTTTAATCAGGTTATTATCGGTAAAGTTAAAATCTATATTCCCTTTTGGAATGAGAATTTTATTCATTTCAATCAGTTGCTTCACCTGAGCTTTATATTCTTTCGATAACGCGGCCTGTTTTTGTTGTTCGCTCAGTTGCTTATCACGCTCCATCTGCGCTTTTTTATTTTCTTCCACCGCTTCTCTTGCCTCACGCGCCTGAACACGTGATTTTTTCGCCGTTCTCTGGACTTTGGCCATTTTTTTACTGGTCACTAATCCCGCTTTCAGCAGTTGTTCTTGTAAGGAGAGTTTTGTCATTTTCGTTTCTAAACCGGTTGAATAATGCGGGGGATTATAACCGTAATTCCTGAGGCTATACAGGTTACAGCACCTTTTCATCTTCCGGCCGGACGTCGGCGGGTCTTTCGGTGGCGGCGTCAGCCTTATTTTTCTCTCAAGTTATGCCGGAAATTGCCGATACCTTTCCAGTTCTACGCCCGGATCAGTTCCTTTTATGTTGTACCGAACAGGAGAGCAAAATGGATGTATCGCAAATTGCATCGCTGGCAACCAGCCTCAATAGCCTGGATACCAGTAATCAGGTGAACAATATCCTGCTGAAAAAGTCACTGGATACTCAGCAGACGGCAGTAGCCAGTATGATTGATTCGATCCCGCAGTTGCCTGCTAACCCGGCGATCGGACGCAATATCAATACCACTGCCTGACCGGCGATCGGTTGTTGAACTTTGCCCAATAAATAAGCCCGCCGGAGCACACCAGGCGGGCTTATTGCTTTTATATGCCTTTATCCCTTCGCGAAATTGGCCTGAATACGCTGTTGCAGATAATCTTCAGCGCTGATGGCCGGATATTTGGCCTGCGGCCCCAGAATTTCGACATCTTTGTTGGCCTGGCAGAAAAACGCCAGGCTGTAGCGCGCGCCCTGATATTCACCGGGCAGCGGACTTCTGACCCGGTGGAAATTTGACGGCAACTGATCGTCGCTCCAGCGCATCAGCATATCGCCGATATTGCAGGTGATCACGTCTTCACGCGGTTCGATACTGGTCCACTGCTGGCTTTCGCGATCCTTGCCCGGACACACCTGCAAGCCGCCCTGACCGGGACGCTGGAAGAGCAGCGTCAGGCAGTCGAAATCGGTGTGCGCACCGGCACGCCACATCCCCTGCTCTGATTGTTCAGTAGCATAGTAATGCAGCATGCGCAGTGTACTCTGATAGGTTGGCTGATAAGGATCATGTGCCTGTTCGAAAAAGTGCTCCGGGAAACCCAGCCTCAGCGCAAAACAAGACAGCAATTTCATGCCCAGTTGCCAGCACTGTGATTCAAAACTCAGCATGGTATGTTTAAACGCAGGCAGTTCCTGTTCGTCTGGCCACAGCGAGGCCATCAGCGGCCGGGTAATCTGATAAGATTCCTTTTGATCCGGCGTTTTGGTTGACGGACGCACCTGAGATTTATTTTCCCAACCGGCGTTACGCGCCAGAGGATACTGAGCTTTCACGTCCTCAGGCAGCGCAAAAAAATCCTCTGTCATGCTGAATGCCTGGCGGATATCGTCCAGTGCGATACCGTGATTGCTCACCTGAAAAAAACCGATTTCCACGGCGGCCAGCCAGAGTTCATCGGCAATTTCGCTTTTCCGGTTTTCGAAATCTGCAAGATCAATGCAGCGAACTTCACGGGCAAACGTCTCTTCGCCCATCGCGCCCATTCCCGCTTCTTTTTCCAGTTCCTGTAAGGCATAGCCTGATGTTGATGTGGATTGTGTCATGATTTTTATCCTTCTGAATCAATAAGGTTAGCCCGCAGCACGCTGTTGCAGGATACGAACGGCAGACATGGCCTCATGGCGCATTGCCTCCAGGTCAAGCCCGGGGATGACATCGTTTTCGACGATAACGCGGCCGTTGACCATCAGCGCCTTAAGGGACGCCCGGCCGCCGCAGGCCACCGGCCCGATGGCCATGTCATGCAGGCCGAAGTAACGCGGGTCATCCAGCCGGTAAATGGCGATATCAGCCTGCATGCCCACCTGCACGGTGCCGCTCCGTTGCAGTCCGAGGATTTGTGCCCCGCCCGCGCTGCCCCAGCGCACCACGTCTTCAATGGAAGCGGCGTCACCGCCCCCCTCAAACGTTCCGCCGTCATAGCGCGGTTTCGCCAGCATGCCTTTTCTGGCGCGCTGTAAAAGCCACGCAGCATGTGCTTCACTTTGCATATCCGCGGCCTCGTTTGATGCCGCGCCGTCCACCCCCAGCGAAACCGGAACACCCGCCTGTTCCAGCGCCAGCAGGTCAGCAATGCCGCTGCCCAGACGCCCGTTGCTTTGCGGACAATGCGCAATACCGGTGCGGGTTTGTCCCAGCAGCGTAATCTCCTGCGGCAATAACTTCACCAGATGCGCGAACCACACGTCATCGCCCAGCCAGTCATGTTCCGCGCAAAACTGTACCGGCGTCATGTTGAATTTCTCGCGTGCCGCATCGAGATAATCCACGGTTTCTGACAAATGACTGTGCAGCCGGATACCTAAACGGCGTGCCAGTTTCGCCATTTCGCGCAACTGCGCACCGGGTGCCGAATGCAACAACGTGGTCGGTGCCATCACCACGCGGCGCAGCGATGCCGGTTCAGGGTCGTGATAGCGGTCAACCAGCCGCTCCATGTCCGCCATGTAATGGTCGAAGCTTTCCGGACGCAATGCCTGCGGCAAATCCTGCTCAATCGCCCGCCCCTGCGTTGCCCCGCCCCGGCACAATACAATGCGCATGCCCAGCGCCTCTCCCTCACTGAACAAAATGTCCGAGGTATCAAACGGCATATCAGGCCAGTAGAGATAATTGTGATCCGCCACGGTGGTGCAGCCTGAACGCAGCAGTTCGGTCAGGCCGATGCGCACGGCGAGGCGAAAGGTGGATTCGTCAAACGTGGCGCGAAAACGGTAAGGCGTGGCACTTAACCACGCGGTCAGACTTTTGTTCAACCCCTGCGGCTCGCCTTTGAGCAATGACTGAAACAGATGATGGTGAGTATTGACCCAGGCCGGATAGACCACGCAGTCACGCGCCTCAATCAGCCGTTCGTCGGGCAACGGGGTCAGAGTACCGATCGCCTGGATCACGCCATTACGGACACGGATATCCGGTCCGACGTGACGCGCGTCTTCTCCCGGCAGACCGGTCAGGATGGCGTGCGCATTTTTAATCAGCAATGAACAGGATGACATCGCAACGCTCCTCAAGGTTTAACCTGCATGTGCTCAACAAACTCAGTGGTATACGCCTGCTTCCAGTCGGTATCCGCATTCAGCAGTTTGGCACTCACCATGAAATCACGGGTTTTTTGCCAGCGGGCCTGTGTCATGGTGCCCCAGCCCTGTGTCGTCGCATCACCACCGTCAATCAGATGATGTGCTTTGATTTGCTCAACGCCCCAGTCCAGCAGGTCGTCGGTCATTTTCGGATTGTCTTTTTTGATCAGCGCATTGCCCGGTGCCGGGTTTTGCAGATAACTCACCCAGCCTTCCATCGAGGCGCGCACAAATTTCGCCATCGCGTCTTTACGGCTACTGATGAGGTCCGGACGGGTGATCAGAATCCCGCCGTAAGGCGGATAGCCGTGCTCCGAGAAAAGGAAGAAATTGGATTTCACCCCGGCCTTCTGCGCCTGAAACACTTCAGAGCTGACGTACGCCTGCTGCGCCACATTTTCGTCAGCAACAAACGGCTGAATATTGAAGGTATAGGGGCGAACCTGCGCATCGCTGAGCTGATAGCGCGCCCTGAGCCATGGCCACCAGGTGGATTGACCGGAACTGGACACCAGAATGGTTTTATCTTTCAGGCCATCAAGGGAGGTGACGGAGGCATGGGTCAGTAAACCCTGCGGGTCGTACTGAAAGGGAGCAGCGATCGCTTTGGCCTGAAAACCGCGCTGCACGGATTCGAGCAACTGGAGGTCATAACCGATGATCACATCAGCGCGTTTCGACAACAGAAGCTGCATGCCGTTGATCTGCGGGCCGCCTGACTGAATACTGACATCCAGCCCGTAACGTTTGTAGAGACCGGTCGCCAGCGCCTGATAATATCCGCCCTGCTCGGCCTGGGCGTACCAGGAGGTCAGTAAGGCGATTTTCTCATCTGCCTGTGCCGCCAGGGAAAATGATCCCAGAACCAGCGTGCTCAGTACACAGCAAGACAGGGGAATGCGGGATATAGACTTCATTGCTCCTCTCCTAATCATCGCCGGAGGGAGGATAAGCACATGCGGCTCAGCCCCCCTGACCGGCTCAAAATAAACCGCGAAATGGTTGCTGAGCAATGTCCCGCGCCGTTGCCTGCGCTGACCGCTTCTACTCACATTGATCTATACAAAAAGGATGCCAACTTCGCCGGTGCGCTTCCCCGGTGCTTTGTGAGGGGATCGGGCCTGCGGAGCCTGCAACCTTTGATTCATCGCAGAGCGCGGAGCACCAGAACAGTGCATATCATTGCCGGTTGCGCCCCGGGGTCTGGATCTGACTGAACAACATCTCCAGCTGTTTGAGCATCATTGAGGCGGCCAGGGAAAGTTGTCTGGCCGGCGCAACGCACAAGGAGAGCGTGAAAGCTTTTAACTGAGGATCGGTCAGCGGAATAAACTGCAACTCGTGGCTGTGCACCTCATCCATAATATCGAGCCAGCACAGGATACCGATGCCGATTTTTTCTTTTATCAGCGAGCGGATCATATGGATGTTATTCGATACCGCAACTTCATGGATCCTATCGCCATTGATATTCATCAGCGCCTGAACCGGCTCAGCCAGCATCAGCGGCGCTGAGGGCAGGATAAACGGATATTCCATGCACTGATTAAACCGTATACCGCTTCTGCCCCCGAGCGGATGCCCTTTCGGCACCACTACGCCCAAATCGATTTCGGCAAAAGCCCGCACCTGCAACTCACGGGAACTTTGCGGATTCAGCATCAGTCCGAAGTCGGCATCACCTGACATCAGCGCCTGCTGAATATCCACGTTGTTCATGGTCGTCAGTGTGAAGGAGATGTTCGGATAATCGAGATGGACCTTTTTCAGCATCGATGAGAAAAACTGCCGGTTAATGGCATCGATGGTGGCAATCCGCACATGGCCCCGCCGTAATCCCCGCAAGTCGTCGAGCTGTTCGCAGACGCGGGAGAAATCTTTTTTCCAGTTATTGGCCGCATGCAGCAACAGCTCACCGGCCGCCGTCAGCCGCAATCCGGTGGGATGACGCTCAAACAACGGCATGGCTAATTCTTTTTCAACCCGCAATATCTGCCGGTCAATCGACGATGCGGCAACATGCAAGGTTTCGGATGCCTTACGGAACGATCCCTGGCGGGCAACCTCAGTGAAGTACAGCAAAAACCGGGAGAATGCGAACATAATGAGTGCTCTCTTTTATGCAACGGGACGTGCGAATCAAAGCGCTGGACGCAACAGCTTTATAACAATAACGTAGCTTTCATTGCAACGGGAACAATCGTTTCACTGCTTATCCGCCTGACCCGGTGCGGCAATGCGCATCAGGCAGCGGATGATGCGGCGAACACATTGACGCCGTTTTTTATCAATGATCCATCAGCACAAGTACGGTAAATGACGATGAAAGATGCCGGATTAATCCCTGTTACCATTAAAACTGTCGATGTCAACGGTGTCGGGAATATGTCCTTACACCTGGTTGCGCAGCAAGGAAGCCGGTTACCGGCTTATTTACCGGGCGCTCACATTGACGTTTTTATTCCGCAACTGGGGCCGCGACAATATTCTTTATGCAGTGAACACAATGACGGGGAATATTATGAGATCTGCGTAAAACTGGCGGAACCTTCCACCGGCGGTTCGCACTTTATTCATCATCATTTCGCCCCCGGTGATCACCTGACAATTTCGGCACCGCGCAATCATTTCCCGCTGCCACAGGCCGGGCGATATTTACTGTTTGCCGGCGGAATCGGCATCACCCCACTGCTGGCAATGGCGGAAAAAATCACGCAGCAACAGATTGAATTTGAACTGCATTATTATCTCTCCGACACTGAAAAGGCGGCGTTTCTGCCGCGCTTAACCCGGCCTGCATTAGCACAGCATGTATTTTTGCATGACAGCAGCGCAAACGATTCCCTGCGCCACAATACGCCGCTGAGTTTGTGTCATCCGGAAGAGAATACGCAAGTGCTGGCCTGCGGCCCGGACGGCTTTATTGAGCGCCTTAAAGATATTATGCGCACGCATCACTGGCAGGAAAATCAATTATCTTTTGAGCGTTTCAGTAATACGAATCTGAATAATGAAACAGACAGTCGGCCATTTCATATTCAGCTGGGTTCCGGCGGGCCGCGTTATTTAGTCGGCCCGCGACAGACCATTGCGGAAGTCTTATTAAGCGCCGGCGTCGATATTATGCTGTCGTGCGAACAGGGTATTTGCGGTTCCTGTATTACTGACGTGATCGACGGTATTCCCGATCACCGTGACTGCGTACTGACTGAAGAGGAGAAAGCGGAGAACACGCAGATAACACTGTGCTGTTCGCGTGCCAAAAGTCCTGTTCTGATCCTCGACCTGTAATGTTAACGCGGAGCCTTATGATGCATATTCCCCCTCCCGCTTCGGCACTTAACGGTATTGCCAACGTTCGCCTCCCCGCATGGCTGCTGCCGGGGAACTGGCCTGTGAAAAATGGCGAGCCGGTCACGGCAGATATGCGCTTTCAGGCGGGCAAAATTTCATCACTGATGCCCGCCGCTCCGTCTCAGGACGATCTGTGGAATGTGCACGGTACGCTGGCGTTACCGGGGCTGATTGAACCCCATGCGCATCTCGATAAAACCTTCACCCTTGCCCGCAGCCGCCCGGCAAAACCCGGTCTGCTGGCAGCCATTGAAACCCTGCATCAGGATCGTCAGCACTGGACGGCGGCAGACCTTCGCCGGCGTGCCGGCAAGGGGCTGGCCTGGGCGGCCGCAAACGGTGTGACCCGTTTGCGCACCCACATTGACTGGTTCGACGTGGTTCCCCCGCTGGCCTGGCTTGAGCTGGCCGGGATGGCCCCTGCGGATATCACGCTGGAACGGGTGGCGCTGGTACCGCTGAGCTTTTTCGCGGATGCCGAAGCGGCTGACCGCATTGCCTGCGCGGTTGCACAAAGCGGAAAAGACTGCCTGCTGGGCGGATTTATCCACTCTTCAAACTGGGATCCGGCGGCGATGACCAACCTGATGCGCAGTGCCTCACGCTGGCAACTGAATCTGGATTTACATATTGATGAGGAGCTTTCGCCGGTGGCGCATGGCCTGAGCTGGCTGGCGCGTTACCTTTCAGATAATGAATTATCAGAGCATGCCTTCAGCGGCCATATCTGTTGCAGCCACGGCTGCGCACTGGCCTCGGGCAGTGACCAACAGGCGCAGGATGTGCTGAGTTTGCTGGCGGCGCAGCGCGTCACGCTGATTGCACTGCCGATGACCAATCTGCTGTTACAGGACGCCGTTACGGGCCGCACGCCGCGCCAGCGCGGCATTACCCTGATTAAAGAAGCGCAAGCCTCGGGCATTCCGCTGCTGCTCGGCTGCGATAACGTGCAGGACGCTTTTTGTCCGGCAGGCAGCTATGACCCGCTGGATACGCTGAGCTGCGCCCTGTTCGCGCTTCAGCTGGAAAACGTCTTTGACCAGCAGTCACGGCTGATTTGTGATATCGCCGCACTGACCGGTGATATTCAGCCGGATCTGCCACTCGCACCCGGCAGCGATGCCAGTCTGGTGCTCTTCCCGGGCAGCGACAGCATCACCTGGCCTTTACACAGTCCGGCCCGCCTGGTTATCCGCCACGGCAGGCTAACCCATCAGCGCACCTGGAATCAGGAGTTATCCCATGAGTCTTGACGCGGGAGCGGGCAAACCGCTCGCCAGATATGCCGCATGGCGTCGTGCCGGCGATTTCATCTTTCTCTCCGGCATTATTCCCGTCAATCCGCAGACGGCGACCATCGTGCGCGGTTTTCAGGATATCCCCGCCGAAGCACGACTGCTGCTGGGCGAAACCGGCGAATTCTCGACCGATGCCAAACAGGGGCCGGTTCTGGCACAGAGCTGGTATGTGCTCGAAAGCATCCGCCACACGATTGAAGAGGCTGGCGGGCAAATGAGCGATGTGATCAAGCTGGTGCAATATTTTCGCAATCTCGATCACTTCCCGTATTACAGCCGGGTGAGAAAACTCTTTTACACCGGGGAACCGCCGGTCTCCACCGTGGTGCAGGTCAGTGAAATGCTGCCAAACGCCGACGTGCTGATTGAAGTGGAAGCTACCGCCTGGTTGCCCCTGTCCCGCTAACCCCATAATTTCCGACTCAGAGGTACAGCATGATTAACGGTTATATTCCCGCAGCACGTTTTCTTCCTTTCCTGAGCTGGACGGCGATTGCTGCCCTGCCCGACAAAGCCAATACCGTGATCGTCTTGCCAACCGGTGCAATCGAGCAACACGGTCCGCATCTGCCGTGTTCGGTTGACAGTGTCATCTCCTCCGGCGTGGCAGGTCATGCGCTGGCGCGGCTGCCAGAGACGATCCCGGCTTATGCTATTCCTCCCGTCACGTATGGCAAATCTGACGAACATCTGAATTTCCCCGGTACCCTGACCCTGACCGGTGACACACTTTTGCAAACCATTTTAGAAATTGCCGAATCCCTTTACCGCGCCGGATTCCGCAAACTCTTAATGATCAACGGTCACGGCGGCCAACCACAGGTGTTGCAAATGGCATCGCGGGAAATGCGTCTGCGTCACGGCGACATGATCATGATCCCTCACGATGTGTTCCGCGTACCCAGCGTGGAAAATCAGTTCCTCAGCGCACAGGAGCAGAAGATGGCGATGCATGCCGGTCACAGCGAAACCGCAGTCATGCTGGCGCTGGCACCGGAATGCGTCCACCTCGAACAGGCGGTCGCCAATTATCCGCCGGAGTTCCCGTGTCCGACACTGTCATCAGGTCGCCCTGCCGCTGCCTGGGCTTCTTATGATTTTGGTCCGAGTGGCGTCATTGGCGATCCGACCGGCGCGACCGCTGAACAGGGTCAGGCCATTCTCGATTCACTGGCGGCAAGCTGGGCGCAGGCAATCACCGAAATCCACCACATGCAATGGAAAGTCCGCAGCGAACCGACCTGGGGAAAACACCACTGGAACGGTTTTGTGCAAACCAGCTTCACCCCTCCTTCGTCTTCTTGTGTCTCTAAATAAGGGAATTCTTATGATGAAAATACGGCGTAAACCGGCTTACACCCTGCTGGCCCTGTTGCTGGCCGGAGTTTCCGCTTCAGTCATGGCGGAAGAAAAATTCACCTTCCTGACGAACTGGTACGCGCAGGCGGAGCACGGCGGTTTTTACGAGGCGCAGGCCAAAGGGTTGTACAAAACCGCCGGTCTGGATGTCAGCATTAAAATGGGCGGCCCGCAGGTCAACGTCATGCAACTGATGGCCGCCGGACAGGCTGACTGCACACTCGGCGACAACGGCCAGGCGCTGGAAACCTGGCAGGCCGGGGTGCATGCGGTAACGGTAGCGACGGTGTTCCAGCACTCGCCGACGGTGTTTATCAGCCATGACAAAGTGGAAAAAGGTCAGGAACTGAAAGACAAAACCTTCCTGCTGGCCACCGAGGCTTATACCTCTTTCTGGCCGTGGGCGAAGAGTGAACTGGGACTGGCCAGCGCAAAAATCCGTCCGTACACCTTTAGCGTACAGCCCTTCCTCGCGGACAATAATCTGGTGCAACAGGGTTATGTCACCTCCGAGCCTTTCTCCGTTGAAAAAGGCGGCAAACCGTTTTACGTCTACATGCTCAGCGACTGGGGTTATCCGCCGTACGGCAACTCTGTTATCTGTATGGCCGACACTGTTAAAAAACGCCCGGCTGCGGTGGCTGCTTTCGTGAAAGCCTCGATGCAGGGCTGGAAAGACTATTTGCAGGATCCGACCGCAGGTAATGCACTGATCACCCAGGCCAATCCGCGCATGGGTGCCGACCAGATTGCCTTCGGCATTGCACAAATGAAGAAATATGAGCTGGTGACCGGCGGCGATGCACAAACCGGCGGTATCGGTATCATCACTGAACCACGGCTGAAAAAAACCTGGGACATGCTGGTGAAAAACAAGCTGATTGACGCGGATAAAGTGCCGTTTGAGCAGACGTTTACCCTCGATATGATCAAAGACGCGAAGGTTATGCCATGAATTCAGCCCCTAAACTGACCGTGATGAGCGACGTCCGCTCAGCCAATCCTCCGCCTGTACCCGCCATTGACGTGCTGTCGGCGGAGAAAATCTACAGCAACGGCACGCGCGCCCTTTTGCCGGTCAATCTGACCATTAATGAGGGTGAATTCGTCACCCTGCTCGGTCCGTCGGGCTGTGGCAAAAGTACGCTGTTGAAAATGGTTGCCGGACTGACGGAACCCAGCGACGGAAAACTGATGCTGTGGCGGCGCGACAGTCGTGAAAAAACCCAAGTGCCGCTGTCTTTTGTCTTCCAGGAAGCCACACTGATGCCCTGGAGCAATGTGCAGAACAACGTGCGCCTGCCGCTGGATCTCGCGGGCGTGCCGCGTGCCGAAGCCAATACCCGCGTCAGTGAAGCGCTGGAACTGGTGGGACTGGGTAAATTTGCCCACGTTCTGCCGCGCGAGTTGTCGGGCGGCATGCAGATGCGCGTTTCGATTGCCCGCGGGCTGGTGACGCGTCCGAAACTGCTGCTGATGGATGAACCCTTTGGCGCGCTCGACGAAATCACCCGCAACAAGCTCGACAGCGACCTGCTGCGCCTGTGGCGGGAACAGGGTCTGACGGTGGTGTTTGTCACGCACTCGATTCATGAAGCGGTATTTCTGTCGCAGCGGGTGATCATGATGGCCGCCCGGCCGGGACGCGTGGTAGAAGATATCGCCATTACCGAACCCTTCCCGCGTAACGAAGATTTCCGCGTCAGTCCCGCGTTTTCACGCTATGCGAAACAGTTGCAGGACAGTCTGCTGCAAGCCAGCCAATCGGGTATGGAGTAACAGTATGCAAACTCAAAAATCCACTCCGTGGATCAATAACCCAACATTTCGTAAAGTCCTGTATCCGGCTGTCGTGGCCGTCGTGGTGATTATGCTGTGGCAGGGCTGGGTGAGTTATTTCAAAATCCCGCAGTTTCTGGTGCCTTCGCCAGTGGTGATGCTGGAAAGCCTGTGGACTAATTTCGGCTCGCTGACGATGTCGCTGCTGTTTACGCTGAAAATCACCCTGATCTCGTTTCTACTGTCGATAGTGATCGGCGCGGCGGTGGCGTTCGTGCTGGTGCAAAACCGCTTTGTTGAAACCGCGCTGTTCCCATACATCGTGTTCCTGCAGGTGACGCCGATTGTGGCTATTGCGCCGCTGATCATCATCTGGGTCAAAGACACCACGCTGTCGCTGGTGGTGTGTTCGACGCTGATGGCGGTGTTCCCGATCATTTCCAATACCACGCAGGGGTTGCGCAGCGTGTCACCGGGTTTGCTGAGTTATTTTCAGCTGAACCGCGCCAGCCGTTTACAAATCCTGATCCGTTTACGCATTCCTTCTGCCCTGCCGTATTTTTTCGGTGCGCTGCGCATTTCCAGCGGCCTGTCGCTGATTGGTGCGGTGGTCGCGGAATTTGTTGCCGGTACCGGCGGCAATAACACCGGCCTGGCCTACCAGATATTGCAGGCAGGATACCAGCTGGACATCCCGCTGATGTTTGCCGCCCTGCTGCTCATTTCGCTTACCGGAATTGCGCTGTTTGGCGTGATGTCGTGGATTTCGAGACGAGCCCTGAGCGCCTGGCATGAAAGCGAAGCCGTGCAATCTCATTAACCTCATTCATTTTTAGGCAGGAAGAATATGGACAATGAACAACGTCAGAATGCGCTTGCCCTGATTCAGCAGGCGCTCCCTGATCTCGACTGGACGTTGCAGGCCCCCAAGGTCAAACGCCTTTCGCGCGATTTTCACTGGTTCAGTCCGGTGCTGAAGCGGCAACTGGAAGACAAACAGGCTGATGCCGTGGTCAGGCCGCGCAGCGAAGAAGAACTGCGTTTACTGGTAAAAGCCTGTGTCAGGCACCGGTTACCGCTGATTTTGCGCGGCGGCGCGACCGGTAACTACGGCCAGCTGGTACCGCTGGAAGGCGGAATTCTGGTGGATATGACCGGCTTTAATCAGGTCTGTGAACTGGGTAACGGCGTGGTGCGTGCCCAGGCAGGGATCCGTCTGGCTGAAATTGAAACCCTGACCCGTCCGGCAGGCTGGGAACTGCGCTGCATGCCGTCAACGTACCGGCTCGCCAGTCTGGGCGGGTTGTATGGCGGTGGTTTCGGCGGTATCGGCTCAATCAACTACGGCCCGCTCGGCGCGCCGGGCAATGTGCTCAGCGTTAAAGTCATGACCATGGAAGCCGAACCGCGCATTCTGCACGTCCCTGCGCCGCAGGCGTTGTTGCTGCATCACGCTTACGGCAGCAACGGCATTGTACTCGAGGTGGAACTGGCGCTGGCGCCGGTTCATCAGTGGATCGAACGGCTGGACGTGTTCGACGATTTTACCGATGCGCTGGATTACGCCAACGCCTTTGCCCGTTCACCGGGGCTGGTCAAACGCCAGCTGGCGCTTTTTGCCGCGCCAATCCCGTCATACTTCAGCCATCTGAACGGACATTATCGGGCCAGCCAGCACGCGGTGATCAGCGTGATTGCGCAGGAAAGCGAAGGTTTTTGTGCCCATCTGCTGGAGAAGTACCGCGGCCACAGCGCCGTGCGCCAGTCCGCCGGTGAAGCCCGCGAGGCTAATGCGTCGCTGATGGAATATTGCTGGAACCACACCACACTTCATGCGCTGAAAATCGACAGCACCCTGACCTATTTGCAGACGGCGTTTAATTATTCGAATTATCGCCAGCAGATTATCGACATGGCGAATTTATTTGGCGATGAAGTTATTTCGCATATTGAGTTCCTGCGTGACAATGACGGAAATATCACCGCCAGCGGTTTACAATTAGTACGTTATTCCACCGAAGAAAGATTGAACGAAATAATGACAATCTTCCGTAATAATGACGTAAAAATAAATAACCCGCATGTTTATCACATTGAAGATGGCAAACAAGGCGAAATTAAACCTGACGTCGTTTCGGTTAAAAACTGCCTTGATCCTAATGGATTACTCAACCCCGGCAAGCTGCGTGGCTGGGATGTCCGCGACACTCTGACATTAGATAACAATCCTCTTTTATTGACTGACCCGTAAAAATAACTATTAGCCACCCGGTCTGTAAACAGACGGAGTGGCAACCGTTGCGTGCGCCCTCATAAAAACCATTACCGGCAGTTTTTCTGCCGGACAAAATCTATTACATTTTGACAGGATGGCATTAATGAAAAATAACACATTCAGCTTTGCGCTGAAGCTGAGCGCTATTGTCATTTCACAAGCGCTGCTAATAAACCACGCTGTTGCGGCCATACCGGTCACGAGTGACTGCAGCACAGACGCGGCGGATTCCCTGACCGAAATGTTCACCTGCGGATCGGTCAGCGGCAGCCTGCGTACCTTATATTATTCCACTCACAACGCGTACTTCGTACCGGGCTATTCTCAGGACACGGTGAGCTACGGCGGCAGCGTGAAATATGCCACGGCGGAATATTACGGCCTGAGTCTGGGCGTCAGCGGTATTCTTCAGCGCGGAATTTCACACAACGACGACCATCTGATCACCGAACTGGGCTCTAACCAGACCGGCGTGGGCGAAGCTTATCTGAGTTACCACTATCAGGACTTCCGCATCACCGCCGGGGATCAGCGTATTAATATTCCGTTCATCGGCGACTATGACTGGCGCATTACGCCGATCCTGTTCCGGGGTATCGACAGCAGCTACGGTGACAGTGACAACTTCCTGCACGCCACCAAAATTACCCGTTACAAACCCTGGGGCGACGACCAGTTCCTTAACACCACCGCTTATACCGACGCCGACGGCACCACCAACGGCATGTGGGGGATTGGCGGCGGTCGTGCCCTTAAGTTTGATAATCAAAAACTGAACAGTCAGTTGTGGTACGAGGAGTATCACAACTACACCAAAATGGTGTACGCGGACAGTTTCCTGTCGTGGACTGACAGCCCTTCCCAGCCGAAAATCGGCATTCAATTTATTCGTGGTGTCAGCGAAGGCAAAGCGCTGGCGGGCGATGTGAACAGCACCAGCTACGGCGGGCAGTTCGCGATGAATTTCACGCAGGCATTAAAATGGTCGCTCAATTACAACCATATCGCGGCCAATGGCGATGCTTACGGCAACGGCGCACTGGTGACGCCTTACGCGCACAATACCTCTTCCGGCCCGTACTTTGCGCAACCGTTCTTCACCAGCACGCAGGATCTGGGCAGCGGTAACGCCTATTCCACCGACCTGAACTGGAGCGCCACGGACAGCATCTCGCTGGGCAGCCGTTACTCGTTTATGGATCTCACGCCAGCCAAAGGCGCATCGAGCAGCAATCAGTCTGAATATCTGGTGTACGGCACGTATAACTTTGGCGGTGTGCTGAAAGGCCTGAGCATAACAGATTTTGCCGGTGTGCAGACGACGTCTACCTCCGGCAAAGACTTCTGGCAGAACCGACTGGCGCTGGAATACGATTTTTAACGACACATCAGTTCCCGCATACATCAAAGAAAAGCCCGCCGGAGAAGACTCAGGCGGGCTATTTGCTTTCAAACTGCCAGTTCACATCAGAAGTCAGATCAGAGCTCGAATCTGTCGAGATCCATCACTTTGCTCCAGGCCGCGACAAAGTCTTTCACGAATTTCTCTTTGGCGTCACTGCTGGCGTAAACCTCAGCGTTGGCACGTAATACGGCATTCGAGCCAAACACCAGATCGGCACGCGTGGCAGCAAACCTGACTTCTCCGCTGACACGATCCCGTCCTTCGAAACGTTCACCGGATCCGTCAGTGGCTTTCCATTCGGTGCGCATATCCAGAAGATTCACGAAGAAATCGGTGTTCAGTTCACCGGTTTTTTCAGAGAAGACCCCGAGATTACTGCCGTCGTAGTTTGCCCCCAGCGCACGTAATCCGCCGACCAGCACCGTTAATTCCGGCACCGTCAGGGTCAGTTGTTGCGCCTTGTCGATCAGCAGATTTTCAGTCGATGCATTGGCTGAATCACTGCGGTAGTTGCGGAAACCGTCTGCTTTCGGCTTCAGCAATTCGAACGACTCACTGTCCGTCTGATCCTGACGCGCATCCACCCGGCCCGGCGTGAAAGGCACTTCAATATCAATATTTGCAGCTTTCGCCGCCTTTTCAACACCCACCACACCGGCCAGAACGATCACATCCGCCAGAGACATTTTCTGCAATGACTGCTGGATGGATTCCAGTGCAGGCAATACGCGGGCGGCAATGGCGTTGACTTCCCAGTCTCTTTGTGCTCGCAGTGCCAGACGCGCACCGTTCGCGCCGCCGCGTTTGTCACCGCCACGGAAGGTAGACGCCGACGCCCACGCCACCGAGACCAGTTCGCTGACGCTCAGGCCGGAAGCGGCGATTTTTTCTTTCAGCTGCGCGATATCGGCAACCGTCGGGTGATATACCGGAACCGGCAGCGGATCCTGCCAGATTAAATCTTCTTTTGGCACTTCCGGGCCGATATAACGCGCTTTCGGCCCCATATCGCGGTGGGTCAGCTTATACCATGCACGGGCAAAGGCTTCGTTGAAGGCCTGCGGATCACCGTGGAAACGACGCGATATTTTTTCAAACTCCGGATCAAAACGCAGGGTCAGATCGGTCACCAGCATGGTCGGTTTGCGTTTTTTCGTCGCGTCGAACGGGTCAGGAATAATATCCGGCGCATCGGCAGCTTCAAACTGAATCGCTCCGGCCGGGCTGCGGGTCTGCACCCATTCATATTTGAACAGGTTTTCGAAGAAGTAATTGCTCCACTGCGTCGGGGTTTGCGACCAGATCACCTCCAGACCTGAGGTGATGGCATCCGCACCGGCACCGGTTCCGTGACGGTTTGCCCAACCCAGACCTTGTGATTCAATCGGTGCAGTTTCAGGGTCAACGCCCACATTGCTGGCATCGGCTGCGCCGTGGGTTTTACCCAGCGTGTGCCCCCCGGCGATTAACGCGACAATCTCTTCATCGTTCATGCCCATATTGCCGAAAGTGGCACGGATAGCCGGGGCCGCCGACGCCGGATCACCACTGTGATTCGGACCTTCGGGGTTAACGTAAATCAGCCCCATTTCCGTTGCGCCCAGCGGCGATTTAGCCAGTTCTTCAGGATGACGGTGTTCCAGCCAGGTGGTTTCGTCACCCCAGTTGATGTCCAGATCCGGTTCCCAGACGTCTTCACGCCCGGCGCCAAAACCAAAGGTGCGGAAACCGGCGTTTTCCAGCGCGACGTTCCCCGCCAGAATATACAAGTCAGCCCAGGAAATTTTCTGGCCGTATTTTTGTTTCACCGGCCATAACAGGCGACGCGCTTTATCCAGACTGACGTTGTCCGGCCAGGAGTTGAGTGGTGCGAAACGTTGCTGGCCGCGGCCTGAACCGCCGCGTCCGTCAACGGAGCGATACGTTCCGGCGCTGTGCCACGCCAGACGGATGAAAAGACCGATATAGCTGCCCCAGTCGGCTGGCCACCAGGGCTGTGACGCCGTGAGCACCCCTTTGAGGTCGGCTTTCAGTGAGGAGTAATCTAATTTGGCAAATTCTTTACGATAATCAAAGGATTCGCCCAACGGGTTTGAGCGATTTGAGTGCTGATTCAGCAGGTCAACCCTGAGCTGGTTGGGCCACCAGTCACGATTATTTGTCCCGCCACCTGACGCTTTATTGGTGTTGCCTTCATGAAAAGGGCATTTGCCAGCACCGGCTTCTCTGTTTGCTTCAACAATCGGCTTTGCGTCTTTTGCTTCTTCATCAATAGAACTGCTCATGCTCACACTCCTGTTATGTAGTCTCATTGCTACTCTATACGCAGATTGAAAACCGTCACATCTGTATCACCCTATATCTTTGATAGTTGTTCCCTTCGGAATCCGGCGCTATTTCTGCGCGTTTTCATAACAACATTATTTCATCCCTGATGATAGGGTAGCCATGTCATAACAGGGGTTTATCTGCCTGGATCTCAAAATGCAAAAAGCCCGCCGGAGTTTCCTCAGACGGGCTTGTGGATTGCTAAACTATCTTCACTATTTTCAGCGGTCAGTCACGCCAGCCCATTTCAGGGGCCACATATTTGAGGATCGACTCAATCACATGCACGTTGTAATCCACACCAAGCTGATTAGGAACGGTCAGCAATAAGGTATCGGCTTCGGCGATCGCTTCATCCTGTTTCAGCAGTGTGATCAGCCGGTCCGGTGTCGCAGCATAGCTGCGGCCGAAAACAGCGCGGGTTTTCTCATCGAGAAACCCGACTTTATCGCCGTCATCGCCACTGCCACCAAAATACGCGCGGTCGCGGTCATCCATCAGGGCAAAAATACTGCGACTGACGGAGACACGCGGTGTGCGCTGAT
The DNA here is from genome assembly GCF_049199325.1 of Rahnella sp. PD4. Taxonomy (NCBI): domain Bacteria; kingdom Pseudomonadati; phylum Pseudomonadota; class Gammaproteobacteria; order Enterobacterales; family Yersiniaceae; genus Rahnella; species Rahnella sp. PD4. The sequence continues at coordinate 133,525 of NZ_JBLZQF010000010.1, forward strand.
GTCCCGCCTCCGCCCAGGCCTTGCGGTAAGCACGAATTTGCTGCGCCTGCTGAATATGGAACGCCTCGCCGGTTTCATCATCTTTCAGCGTGGAACTTTGCAGGTTCATGCCCAGTTTCGCCGCCCAGACTGCGGTGGCATTCGACCCCGCGCCCCACCAGATACGTTCACGCAGCCCTTCTGAATACGGCTCAGGGCGTAACAGACCCGGCGGATTGGCAAACATCGGTTGCGGATTCGGTTTCGCAAAACCTTCGCCACGCAGTACATCCAGCAGTTTTTCTGTATGACGGCGCGCCATATCGGCTTCCGTTTCGCCTTCTTCCGGCTGATAACCAAAATAGCGCCAGCCGTCAATGACCTGCTCCGGAGAGCCACGGCTGATACCCAGTTGTAAACGCCCCCCGGAAATCAGATCCGCCGCACTGGCGCTTTCCGCCATATACAGCGGATTTTCATAACGCATATCGATAACGCCGGTACCGATCTCAATCTTGCGGGTTTTCGCGCCGATGGCGGCCAGCAACGGAAAAGGCGATGCCAGCTGGCGCGCAAAATGATGCACCCGGAAATACGCACCATCGGCGCCCAGTTCTTCGGCAGCGACCGCCAGATCGATAGATTGCAATAAGGCATCAGCCGCCGAGCGCGTGCCCGACTGGGGTGACGGTGTCCAGTGTCCAAATGATAAAAATCCAATCTTTTTCATCGCGTCTTCATCCTCATAATCCGTGAACCTGTGCGCTGTCTCTGTCATGCGGGACAAGGCGTTGTGATGGGTTTACTTTACGCGACTCAGGATGAGAATAAATATCATTTGTTTAACATAAAGATTCAGTTTATTTGATTAACAATTAGGAAGCATTGCGGATCTGGACATGAAAAAAATCCCTCAACGGGGCGGCATAATGTGCATTACCGGGAACACACAACAGGTTTATTTCCTTTCACTAAAATAGAGCGCAGGGGTACAGCCGACAGATTTCTTAAACATGGTGATAAACGCATTGACTGACTCATAGCCTAATTCATGAGCCACATTTTGCACGGACTCACCGCTGGCAAGCCCCCGCAGCGCAATAATCAAATGAAGTTGCTGACGCCAGCGTCCGAACGAAAGGCCGGTTTCACGCACCATCAGTCGCGCCAGGGATCGTTCACTTAATGCCAGACGTCTGGCCCACTCATTGAGCGTACTCCGGTCCTGCGGATGACTGACCAGCGTTTCGGCCATCGCCTGTATTTTGGGATGTGCAGAGACCGGCAAATTAAAATTCTGCCGGGGCATATTAACCAGTTCATCAAGCGTGACCCGGGCCAGCCTCGCGGCATGGCTGTCCGGCGGATAGTCATTATCTTCCCTGACCAGACGATTCATCAGTTCGCGGATAAGGGGCGAAACAGCAAATGTGCAGCATTGCTCCGGCAGGGCGGCCGCGCCCGGCTCAATAAACAAATAGCTCAGGTGCGCATTCCAGGTTGCTCTCGCACTATGCGCAATGCCGCCGGGGATCCATACGCCGCAGTGAGGCGGCACAATCCATATCTCATTTTCGGCCCGGCACGTTACCGCGCCGTAGAGGGCAAGAATTAACTGTCCTTTGCGATGCGTATGAACCGGCACCTCCGCTTCGTACTCGGTAAAATCAAGCAGGCGTGCTACTGCCGCACAGCGAGTGGAATCGGGATCAAAAAGAGAAGTCACATCACGGGAAGCATTCATATTGGCAGGATTTAGGTATTTTTTGGCAGTATACTGCATTTCCTCTGCTGAGTAATCTGGCAATAATTGCCGGTATGCGCAAATGAATTTTTTGCCACCACCGCTTGCCAGGGACCATTACTCTCATGTTCAACCCGTTACGCAGGGTCTTCCCCTCCTCCTCTCTTCTTAACGATGCGAATGCGTTGTTATATTCAGCCAAGACGTTTACCGCCGCCATGCTGGCATATTACATCGCGTTGTCTATCGGTCTGGAAAGGCCTTCCTGGTCCATTATTACTGTCTATATTGTTTCGCAGACCTCTGTCGGCGCCTCACTTAGCCGGAGCATTTATCGCCTGGCCGGGACGATAGCCGGAGCAACGATGACGGTGGTGATTGTGCCTGTTTTTGTCAACACCCCGATAATTTGCAGCCTGGTCCTCACCGGCTGGATAACAATTTGTCTTTATTTTTCGCAGCTTGATCGCACACCCCGCGCTTATGCCTTTGTGCTGGCAGGCTACACGGCGAGCCTTATCGGCTTTCCTGCCGTGTTCGGGCCCGGTGCAATTTTTGACATCGCCATCACCCGGGTACAGGAGATCATGATCGGGATACTGTGCGCCAGTGTGATCCACCGGTATGTCATACCAAAACGCATTACCGGTCTTTTTAACAGCACACTCTCGGCAACGCAGCGTGATGCCCGCCGGCTGGTGGCTGAAACGCTGCAAAGAGCATCAGGCGGGAAAGAAAAACAGCTTCAACTTGCGCTGACGTTACAGTCTCTTGAGGGGGTGGGTCACCATCTGCCCTATGACTTCGCTATCTCAAAACCATCCCGTAAAGCCCGCCAGTTAATACATGACAGATTGTCGCGGCTTTTGGTCCTCAGTAACCAACTGCATGATTACCTGCAGGTATTAAAAACCTTACCTGAAGAGATTACGACACTGGTCAGTGAGATCACGGCGTGGCTCACCTGTGACGATCCCGCCGCACGTAAAGCCGGTGCCGAAACGCTACTGCAACGTTGCGTGTCGTTGCAACAACGGTCATGTACGGACGAATTAAAGGTAGAAACAGAACTTCACGTTAATTTTGTCAACCGCCTGCACGAGACCATCATGCTTTTGCAGCAATGCGAACAGCTTTCTCATGCCATCCTTTCCGCGAAGTCTGAGCACCTGGCTGATGACGCCCGGAATGCCAAAGGTTACGTTTATCACCGGGATCACTTTACCGCCGCGCGCGCCGCGCTGGGGGCATTTGCAATCATCTTCAGCGGCTGTCTGCTGTGGATTTATTCCGCATGGCCCGACGGCGCCACAGCCGTATCAATTCTCGGCGTCTGCTGCACATTATTTGGCAGCTTCGACACCCCGGCGCCTCATATCGTTAAGTATATTGCAGGCTCCGTCTACGGGGTCATTATCAGCCTGCTTTATAGCTTCGTCCTGCTCCCTCAGGTGACCGGCTTTACTGTGCTGGTTGCCGTACTTGCCCCTGCCTATTTGCTGGCCGGTTCCCTGCAGGCCAGGCCACCCACCACATTCATGGCCATGGGCATCACCTTAACGCTGCCTGTATTGTCTGAATTAGGCGCCCGCTACAGTGGTGATTTTGCCGCTGCAATAAACACGTCGGTCGCCTTATTTGCCGCAACCGGTTATGCCGTGATCAGCATGAGTTTATTACAGACCGTACAGGCGGATTCTGCTATCCGTCGCCTGCTGGACCGATGCCGACGGGATATCCGGTCCCGCGCAAAAGGTCTGTCATCCGTTCATGATGTGGCCTGGGTGAACCTGATGATAGATCGGACCGCACTGATCCTGCCCCGGCTGCGGCGTAGTAATCAGGCGGCCGACCAGGTGCTTAACCGTCTGCTGAATTACCTTAATATCGGCCTTGCGGTGACGTATTTACGACGCTCACTGAATCAGCTGGAAGGGGAAACCGCCTTACAGGTGAATCACCTTCTCAACCTGCTGGCCCGTGGTGCACAACCCAGTGAATTGCAAAACAGTATTAGCAAGATACTCGCCATGAACGCTCAGGTTTCACATCAACCAGCGCACGCGCTTATTGAACATATTATTGACCTGCACTGTGCGTTAAAAAACTTTACGCAAGAGAGGGATAAGGAACAGGCACATGATGACTGATATTAATATTGGTGGCGTCTTTTTACCTGGCTTATTAGTCATGGCTTTGGTGGCATTCTCCGGCACGATTTTAATCACTCCTTTTTTAGCTTTCAGCCGGTTTTACCGGCGTTTGCCCTGCCGGCCGCTCATTGATTTTACGACTTTTATCATTATTTTTGCCTTGTTAATGCAGGCACTGAACGCGTTAGGATTATTAGTATGAAGCCATTTTTTTCTCTCTTAGCCCGTTATGTGTTTACCTTAAGCGCCGTCATTGCCGCAGCCATTATTGCGTTCATGATGTGGAAGCATTATGCACAAACCCCCTGGACGCGTGATGGTCGTGTACGGGCAGAGGTGGTGCAAATCACGCCGGATGTGTCCGGGCCGGTAAGCCATGTCGCCGTAACCGATAATCAACGGGTTAACCGCGGAGATATTCTTTACTCCATCGATCCGCAATGGTTAAAACTGGCGGTGATCAGCGCACAGGCTGAGGTTGACGCGAAGCGAAATGAAATGCAGATGCGTCAGGATGCGGCCAGACGGCGCAGTCAGATTAGCGGGGTTATCTCTAAAGAGGATATACAAAATACCCGCAGTGCGGCGGGCGTAGCGACGGCTGAATATCAGGGAGCACTGGCCGCGCTGGAACTGGCGCAGCTCAATCTTTCCCGCGCGACCATTCGTTCTCCGGCCGACGGTTACGTCACGCATCTGAGACTGCGGCCCGGAGATTATGCCAGCGCAGGAGTCACAAAAGTTGCCGTTATTGATGCCAGCAGCTTCTGGGTTGTGGGCTATTTTGAGGAAACCAAAATGCAGCATATTCATGTGGGTAGCGCGGCAAAAATCGTGCTGATGGGATATAAACCTGCACTGACAGGCCACGTGGAAAGCCTGGGGCGCGGAATAGATGATAGCAATGACGCGCCCGGCAATCAGGGCCTTCCCGACGTAGAGCCCACATTCAGTTGGGTGCGGCTTGCCCAGCGTGTGCCGGTGCGCATCCATATTGATAAACTGCCAGCAGGGGTCGAATTAGTGGCCGGTATGACCGCCAGTATCGCCATCACCCCGACAAAGCCTGCGGATGTGGAAACAGAGCGTATCGCGCTGTTGTCTTCTGACCGGTGAATATCGGGATAACACATTTGTCAGAAAAACCGGCAGCAGGATGGCATTCATCCTGCCGCCGGATAACGCATCTACTCTGCCCGGGATATTAACGGTGCAGGCGTAGCATACTGGAGACAGACGATAGCGCAGAGATAAGACAGGCCAGCCCGAAGACATAGACGGCGAACTGTGCCCCCGCATGTCCCGTCAGTCCGTTCAACAGGGCAATAACCATGGCGACCAGTGCCGCGCCAATAGATTGCCCCGCTGTTCTGGCGGTGGACAAGACGCCCGAGGCGGTTACCGTTCGGTTCGATGCCACATTCGAGAACATCTCTTTGTTGTTCGGCGGCAGGAATAATCCATAACCTATCCCGCACACTGCCACACGCCAGAGAAAATCATTCACCGTCGCAGCCTCCGGTAACAGAGCCAGAGAACCTAATCCCAGACTAAAAATCACCACGCCGACTGTCGATATCTGGGTAGGATTTAAACGATTAGACAACCGGCCAGCCACCGGGGCACAGATTGCAACGGCCACCGGCCAGGGTGTAAAGATAAACGCCGATTCCAATACCGAATAGTGATAGGCGTGCTGCAGTACAAAAGGCAACCCCACCAGCGCCATTCCCTGTGCCACAAACATTGAAACGGAAGAGATCACCGCGAAGGTATACCGCCGGGAACGGAATATATCGGGAGGCAGCAACGGGCTCTTTGAACGCGTCTGCACGTTGACGAAGATGGCCAGCAGCACCACTGATGCGACGCCGCAAAGCATCAGCAGGCGGCTGTCCCAGCGCCCGATTTGATCGACAGCGATAACCATCAGACCCAGGGCTGCGGCTGAGGTGACAGCACCTCCCCAGTCGAAGCCTTTTTCTTTCTCCGTATCAACGCCCAAAGAGATAAGCGAGAACACAATGGCCAGTGCGCCCAGCGGGAGATTAATGTAGAACAGCCACGGCCAGTCCAGATAAGAGATGATCAGGCCGCCTAACGCAGGGCCAATCGCCGTACCCACCGCAAATGCCAGTGCATTCAGCCCTAAAATAGTTCCCAGCGCATGTGGCGGAAAGATAACCCGGTAAAGACCCAGTCCGACGCTTATCATAACCGCATAACTCACTCCCTGGAGTATACGCATGGTAACCAGCATGCCGAAGGTCGGGGAGAGGCTACAACCCAGCGATGCCAGCGTAAACAGCACCATGCCTGCGGTGTAAAAGCGCCGCTCCCCTATCCTCGAACCCAGCGATGCACAGATCAACATGGTTGCAGCGCTGGCCACCTGATAGCCGTTGGTAACCCAGATGATAGATGCTGAATCTACCTGTAAAGCCCCGGCAATAGAGGGCAAGGAGATATTGACGATGGAACTGTCCAGCGCCGCCATAATCACGCCAATTAAAATGGCCGCAGCCGCCAGATAGCGCCTCGGGGTCTCAAATCCTTGTTCTAAGGGACTACTGCTTACCAATGACATATCCTTAACGTCCTATAGTGAATGGGAATTACGCGCAGAGGCTTTCAGCCCCGGCATCCGGCCCTTCGAGGTAGGCCAGCAAACCCAGCATCAGCACTTCTTCCGGGCTGGCCACGACGGGAGACCGCGGGACTTTCCAGGGTTGTTTACTGCCGTTAATACGGATACTTCGCAGGAAACAATAGGTCGTGAGAACATAGAAGCGGTTGCGCATACTTTCTCCCATCAGCGGCAGCAGACCGGAAATACCGCCTAACTCCGGGATCTCGCTAAGAATGCTGCCATAGTCTGACTTCGCCAGCACGAACATCAGGGCATCAGGCATCGGTACTATTTTCACAGCATCCTTTACCTCTGCCGCAAGCTCATGCCAAAACGAAAAGGCAAAGCGGGAAAAACCGAAAAGCGGATCGAGTCCCCGTACCGAGAAATCAGGGTCAATAAAGCGGGTCTGAGCATGTTCTTCGTTATAAAGCACATTACCAAAGTGGAAATTGAAATGGGCTTTTTCAACTGATTTGAACTCTTCGGTCCGGGCCAGCGCCAGCGACTTTTCAAACACTTCCCGTGCGGTAATGCTAAAGGGTGCGCCGTTAAGCAAAACAGGTTTTTCAAACAGTTCATGTGCGAAACGCGTGCCTTCCCACTCTTCCAGGAGTCGGGCTGGCATATCGTGGGTCATCGCCGACGGGGTCTCTGATTCCAGGCTGATCGCTTTCTGTACGTTTTCCAGTGCGTTTCTCACGATCACCCTGCGTTCAGCAAGCGACCGCTGGTCGTCAAAGACAATTTTGGACAACGGCAGGGAATCCATCTTCTCAAGAATATAAAATTGCCGCCCGGCAGCCAGCCCGTCATGTAAGACCGGGACCATCAGTTCCGGGTAAATATCATGCAATGCGCGTATCTGATCGACTTCAGCTTTCAGTTTGCCATTGAACATTTCGGACATAGCCGTCTTCACCACAAAGCCTGAACTCAGAAAATCCACTGTATGAGAGCTTGTCATTTTTCAATCCCCTGGAAAGTTGCCAATGGCAGGCCAAGCGCGATGCTACGCGCGACGGCACGCACAACAGCGCTATAGCCGACGGTGTTGTTAACAAACGACTGGATGATGACCTCACTCAACCCCTGGCCCGCCAGGTAGGCCGGCCGGAGAATAAGCAAGTGATTGTGATCAGAGAGAATCGTTGAGCACCTGCGCTCGAAAGCATACGCCCGGCTTCCCAGAGGCGACCGGGATGCCCTGACAACATGAGGGTGGGTCCCGCTCACCCGCTCAATTGCCGCCTCAATGATATCCGGGGTTAATGCCCCCTCATCCCGGACGATGAAACGGTTAATCTGATAGCCAGGTGCGTGCACAGGGGCACGTAATGAAACGGTATTCACTAACGGTGCCCAGGGCATAACCTTGTCCTGACTCATGGCTATTTGTGAGAAGCTCGGGCGGAGATTGTCGCGTGCATCCTGCAGACGGCCCTCAAACGAGCGGGTGCCAAGTACGCCGTTTGGCGTATCGGGATGCACGATATCGGTTTCAACCGACAGAATATGCGAGGTGTTGCAACTGATGGTTCTCAGTGCTTCGGTTAATACGCGCAATGAAGCATGCATCCCGTTGGTCTGACAGGACCCGAGGCAATACAGGCCAGAATCGACCACCTGACGATGTAGGGTACTGATATCATCACGGGTCAGATCCTCCAGACAACCATAGATACTCGGCAACTCGTTTGCCTCTGCAACCCCCAGCACCACATCAGCGAGTTCTTGCATATTGCGTGCTACAGGGCTGTTCTTGTCCATATCCAGCTTGCTGGTCGCGATAAAACCCATGTCAAAACGGCCAGCCTGCGGGGGAAGCTCACGGGCAAGATCGCCAAAGAAAAAGCGGACCTCGCGGCCGTCAATTTGCAGGGTATCGCTGTTGATAATCTGGATATGGGCCTGCATACCAGGGAGCGCCATCGCCAGACGAGCAACAATGCCATCTATCGGACGCAGTTCAGGATAATGTTTATCTAAAGAAGGAGGATTCGTGACGACAGTCTGAATGATAAAACCATCCTTCGCCGGATCGTTCTGAATCAGCAAATTCGCACCAATTTCCGCTCCGCAGCCCACCAATATTGCTTTTTTCACTTCATCACCTCGCATTAAATGAATATAGGTAAGTGTTTTTTGATGCGACCTAATCCCAGGAGAACATTTTCAGGAGGTCAGTGACGGACATAGCATCAAGCTTCGATGCCGAAATCAGGGTGTCGGCCAGAATACGGGACCGGTCACGCAGCGGACTCTGCGAAAGATTCAGATGGAATTTCGTCAGCAGTGCTTCGAAACACTCTTCACGGCGACGAACATGGCCCAGCGGATATTCAATGGTTTCAACGATTTCTTCGCTCATTCCATGGCACTTCACAAAGAGCGTATTAGGGATGGCGCGTTTATCCGGGTCGTAGTAGCTCCCGGTAAAGGAAGGACGTTCAGTGCAGGTAATTTTCAATCGCAGCGCATCAAGCTGAGGATCGCTGGCGAGCGGTTCGTGGAAATCCTTAATGGTCAGGTTTCCGGTCTGGAGGCCTACCGCAACCATGTACTGGAGACAGTGATCGCGATCGGCGGCGTTATTAAGCGGCCCTGATTTATCAATGATCTGCATCGCCGGTCGGGTTGTTTCGACCCGCACATACTCGATACTCTCAGGTGTAAACCCGGCGGCCAGTATCCGTTCCCGGAGGTTAATGGCCGCTTCGACAGCCGTCTGGGCATGGTACTCCGCAGGATTGGGGACTTTGAACAGGATATTCTTAATGACAAAATCTGACAGATTACGCGACAGATTGAAGGGTTTGCCTCTCAAAACAGCATCATTGAATCCCCACCGGCTGACCGTCAGCGCCGTGGGATATCCCATCTCGCCGGTTTGCGCGAACAGTGCCAGCTGCAGACCACGCGCCGTCGCATCCCCGGCGGCCCATGATTTACGCGTCCCCGCATTGGGCGCATGCCGGTAGGTTCTGAGAGAATGACCGTCGATAATCGCGTTGGACAGCGCACTCAGAGCCTGGTCTTTTGACAGGCCCAGGAGCTGAGCTGAGGCGATGGCAGAAGCCACTTTAACCAACACGACATGGTCAATACCCAGCTCGTTGAAACAGTTCGACAGGCACAACACACCGTGGATCTCGTAGGCACGAATCATTGTATTCAGGACGGCGTTCATATCCGTGGGTGTCTGATTACCACCACGCAGACTGTGCCATGCCGCCGCTGCCAGAATAGCCCCCAGATTATCGGACGGGTGCCCCCACTCTTGCGCGAGCCAGGTATCATTGAACTCCAGCCAGCGAATCATCGAACCCAGATGAAAGGCCGCCTCTATCGGTCCCAGTCTGAGCCCGGTACCGGCAACCGGAACCCCCTCCCGACTCTTGCTGAACTGAGCGCTGCCCATTAGCCTCATACAATCATGGTCAGCAGAGGCGGCAATGGCGCAACCTATCGAATCCAACAGGCAAAAACGTGCCAGACGTAAAGTCTCATTATCAAAGGTTGCCTGCTCATAGGCGTAGTCAACCAGTTCAGTCATTACTTTATCAAACTCTGCGTGCGCCATATTTCACCCTCCGGAAACTAAAATGAATTTTCTTAAATACACCCAGCTGAGATTGGGTAATATATATATTCAAATAATAGAAATAGACAAGCAGTTGATTTATATGAAGTTACATGACTTCACTTCTAAAATCGTAATTGGCATGACAATAAAAGACCAGCGAATAAAATCGAGGCACTCATCGAAAGTATTGATACCCTGAAAAAATGCCTGTTGCGGATGACTGATTGTTCGGGGAAATGTGCATGAGTTACAGAGCAGAAAAATAAGCACAGTCTGTTGTTGTAATTCGTAATTCAGAATTAATGTCTGCCCGGAGGGTAATAATACTGACACGTCTCCTGAACTGGCCAGACAGAGCCTGTGGTGGTATCCCGGCGCGCGGGTGTTTAAAACATAGTGACAAAATCATTAATACAGAATATAAATAATTGTTGTGACGGTGAACTAATTTTTAGCATGAGGTCTCAAATGAAGCTAAGTGAACTTCTTGCGTTCGTGACAGTCGTGGAGACAGGGAACATAACCCAGGCAGCCGAGCGTCTGAATCGCGTGCAATCGAGTATTTCCCACCGGATCAGGAGCCTGGAGGATAATCTGGATGTCACCCTGTTAGACCGGAAAACTGATGGTTGCTCACTGACGGCACAAGGTCAGATACTTTATGACTACGCCCTTAAAATATTGAACCTGGCGGATGATTGTAAAAACAACCTTTCCCACTCCAAAAATAGCCAGCTGAATATACGTATTGGCATAATTGAATGTTTACCCCCCTATATTGTCAGCTCGCTCATCGATCTGGGGCATGATTTGGGCTGGAACATAGACATTTCGATAGGTAATACTCTCAGCTTACTCAATGCCTTTGACCAAAATGAATTCGATGCAGTAATAATCGGTGCGGGTTTTTCAAACACCCAGCATTCACGCTCAATATTACTCTCCAGCGAACTGGTTATTATTACCGAAAAAGATTACCCAACCATTAAAGACATCTCCAGCCTTGACGGCGAAGTTTTTTTGCTCAGCAGTAAAAAATGTGCAACCACGACCCGCAATTATAATACTCTTTTTAATGAAGGGAATATCACACCCAAACGGGTTGTGGAATGCGGATCATATCCCGTGCTGTTCTCCAGCATTGCCGCCGGTAAAGGCGTATCTTTAGTTTTACGCTGTTCGATCAGTGGCGAGGTACAAAATAAGATTAAAATTCACGAACTCAGTGGTCAGTTCAATGATTTCAAGATAGAGCTTGTTTATCGTACAGATTCACCTTATCTGGATAGCACAAAATTCCGGGGCATAATGACCTCACTTTTTCAGGATCCCCGGCTGCACAACATCGGCTATTAAGGCATCTGTTATTAAGGCATGGGTAGTAAGCCCTTAGGCGTTCCCCTTTTCAGTAAAACCCCTCATCAAATACAATCGGGAGAGCATATGACTGATATATGCTCTCCCATTCAGTAAGCAGACTTTCCCGACGCATCCTGTTCTGACAACGAAAGGAAGCATACTCTATTTACGTTATGCAGATTTACGCAGAACGACTAACGACCTGGTACGACATTTCTCCAGAATTAACTTCATCATGGGTACTTCAAAGTATTTATATAAAAAGGAGGCACAGGAGACAGATAACACTAGCGCAACGGCGATAAGTGCAATCCCTTCCGGCAAGCTAAACTTTCTTCCTGCCGTGAGGTTCAAAAAATAAAAAAGCACTAAAAAATGAACCATATAAAATGAATAAGATATCTCCCCTAACCATACAGACATTTTAGTGTTCAACCATGTATTTCGGTTTTTTAAATCATCACCCGCAATTGAAACGATTAACAAGCTAACGGGGATAATGAATACCACACTCATACTAAACTGGTATGGGATATACATAGATCCCAAGTAACTGGCGGCAAGCAGGGCAAACGAAGCCGTTTTCGACAGCACCAGCATGCGCCCGTGCATCATAAGCCGCGCTGCAAACATACCGGCCAGAAATTCAAATATGCGTGAGGGAGGAAAAATATATGAAACCCAAAAATGTTGCTGCGAAATCGGAAACGCCCCCATCATCTTATTCGGCTCAACCCACAGGTAAATGTACGTTTGAACCAACAAGGATCCTGCCGTTACAATCGTTAAACCGAGCAGATCGAATTTTTTAGGTATTGTCTTCATTACTCTAAAAAGATAAGGGAAAGAAAGATAAAACATCGCTTCTATACACAGAGACCAACTGGGTCTGTTACCCACAAAAAAATAATGCACATCATCAACCCAGGTATTCAGTAACAGAAGGTTTGATGACCATAATTTATATTGATATATGCTCATAGCACCAATAACGAACGCCACGGCCCAGGTCAGACAGTGCGTGGGATAAATCTTCGCAAAACGCCGCAGGTAAAAATCCCCCACGGTGTCGTTATCTTTTGCAGACCACACCATGATGAATCCGCTCAGTATGAAGAAATAAGAAACGCCAAGCCAACCCGCTTTGCCTACGATAACCGTAAAAATATGCTGTATGGTGGGATCTGAAAAGGGTGCGAGATCGCTGGGTAATGATGAGTGAAATAAAAAGACTAATAAAGCAGCCCAGAATCTGCTTCCGGTAAGCGATGGAAGTTTGGGCTGGGAGGGTAATTTCTCCGCCGTGACCGACTGACTCCCATCCTGTTCATTTACATCAGTGCGAATAGCATCAATATTTATTTCTCTGTTGATTGCAGGATTCATTTTGCTCCCCCCCGAGGATAGTATTTTAAACCTGAGAATTTATTCAGTAGCATAGCGACAATGTTACACAGTAAAAAAATTAATAACGGCAAAGCAACTTAAGCAGAGCCAGACAGGTTGCCCCATTTAATCGTTGCGCTGCCGGTCAGGAAATACATTATTTACAGAGCAGAATGTTCTGATAATAGCTTTTAATTAATTGAAACCGACGATCCCATATCCGGATTCACGTTTTTCAATATAACCGAATCCTTGCTCGCCAAAATGCATACCGCCGACAAGAATTCTTTCCGAGCTCACCTTCTCCAGCATGTGGGAACGGATCTCTGCCGCCATGTGAGGATCGTAGTCAAAGGCGATCGCAACTTCCGGTTTTAGCAGTTGAATATGGGGGAAATGAACAATGTCCCCCCAGATTAATACGCTACCTTTGCTACCTTCAATCCGGTAACCCGTATGCCCCGGCGTATGTCCCTTTAGCGGGATCGCAAAAACACCAGGAAATACCTCGCCATGATCGATGAGACGAAGATTTTTCTGATACTTTTTGAATATACTTCGCGCCAGCAGGAAATTACCTTTTACGCGGTCACTGACGGCTGCGAAATTCTCATCATCTTGCAGATAATTGAATTCATCGCTGTTTATCACCAGTTCAGCATTAACAAATACAGCGTCGCCTTCTGCGGTGAGCAATCCACCGATATGATCGGGATGGGCATGGGTGAGAAGTACAGCGTCAATATTGTCAGGTTGTATCCCCAACCGGTCCAGATTGGCAATCAGCCTGCCCCCCCATCCCTTAACTCCCCCTGCTCCGCTATCAATAAGAATATTTTTATCCTGCCGGCGGATTAAGAAGGTATTAATATGAACCGCATTGAGTTCACTGATTTTCGCACTGCGCTGAATGGTTTTGCACTCTTCCTCGTCCACATTTGAAAGCATCCCGAAGTCGACGTGCAGATAGCCATCGCTAACCGCAGTAACCGATATATCGCCGAGATCTCTTGTTGGAAAACTAACATTCATAATCTGTTCCTTAGTTCTTTGCATAAATATTACCTGCTTCAAAAGAGAAACAGCGAATTCTTGCTGTGACTCCTGTTTTCTCCTTAATTAATAAATCAACCTGATGCATGAATTCATCCAACACGGGCACGGTTCGGAAAACTTCCTGCCTTAGTTTTGCTTCAAAATAGACCGGCGTACCGAAACCTATCTCTGCGGTGAGGTAGCTGATGTGAATATTATTTTCTTTCGCTTTCAGAATCTCTTTGGCAAGACGGGTTAAGGTGGTTGAAAATTCAGCAAAAACCCCGGCATCTAACCGGTGACTGGCTGAGGTATAGAGAGTAATGCTGGGCATATGACATCGACTCCTTCGGCGAGTTATTTAGGCAGTCAGAGAGCCTTATACTGTTCTGACAGGGGATAATCGCATGCTTTTTATGACATCGGGATTAGCCACCGTGCCCGTGTCCGAAGCCCCCCGGCGGAGTTGATCAATTAACTCTATGCCACTCGTGACCTTCCCAAAAGCCGTGTAGTTCTGGTCTAAAAAACCTGCTCTGGCGGAGGTAATGAAAAACTGATGGCTGGCACTGTGCGGATACCGTGATCTGGCCATGCCGAGGGTACCGCGTTCAAAAGGCATGCGGTTAAACTCTGCGGCCAGCGCCGGTAATCTCCGGTAATCCAGACCAGGATCTTTTATCGGGTCACCCGTTTGTGCCATAAAACCTTCTATAACCCGGCTAAACGGCATGCCGTCATAAAATCTGGCCTCTACCAGCGATTTTATGCGTTCAACATGCCCGGGTGCCAAATCAGGAAATAAACGGATGCTCACTGTTCCATTCGCCAGTTGCATCTCGATAACATCCCTCTGTGCCATAACCCCTTTTAACGCAGCCGGAAGTATTACAGCACCTGCGCACAATCCCAGGCTTCCACCAATAAATAACCGACGATTCATAGGATTTACTCCGTTCGCGCTTCAGATTTTTTCATCATCTGCCCTGCAAAATTGACTCATTAACGACGCCCGTGCGCCCCTGACCCGCGCTGAATACCTGCTCCGGGTGTTAATGCGTATTCTTGTTCTCAATGAACGAGATGATTTCATCAGTGAGCGCTTCGGGTTGCTCAAAATTCGGTAAATGGGCTGCGCCGGGTATGATATGCAATGGGGCGTTGCGCTTTTCAGCCAGACGTTGCGCGTAGTCCTGGGGCGTAAGCTGATCTTCACTCCCTCTCACCACCACAGCCCTTACCCCCGGAATATCCATATCTGTCAGATCGGTATCAGCGATGGCGTAGGAACAACCTGCGAAAGCTTCAACCGTTGTCCGACGCAACATCTGCTTCAGGCCGTCTGCGTCTGGCGTATCGATAAATTTCGGTGTCACCCATTTACTTAAAATCCCCATCTCAAGGTGTTCAACACCGTGGTGAAAGACATCTTCAGCCCGTGCCCGCCAGAGCGAAGGCGGAGCGGCATTCACCAGTGCCGTATCGACAATAATCATTCCCTGTACTCGTTTGGGTATCTTGAATCCAATCCATTGCGCAATTGTTCCGCCGATTGAAACCCCGGCAACATAGAACTGATCGATTTGGAGATGATCGAGTGCCGCC
This sequence comes from Rahnella sp. PD4, assembly GCF_049199325.1. NCBI lineage: Bacteria > Pseudomonadati > Pseudomonadota > Gammaproteobacteria > Enterobacterales > Yersiniaceae > Rahnella > Rahnella sp. PD4. Next base: position 149,001 of record NZ_JBLZQF010000010.1, read on the forward strand.
ACGACATCGTCGGCCAAATCTGCCATGGTAAATCGCAAAGAATCGACCGCGCTTAATCCGTGCCCGCGGATATCCAGGCGGATCACACGATAACGTTCCGTCAGACGCGGCATTTGCAAATCCCACAAGTGCAAATCCGTTCCCAAAGAATGCAGAAGTACCAACGCAGGCGCTTTTTCTGAACCCTGCACATCGACGTGCTGAGTTAATTTAAGTGGCCGGATAAACATTTAATACTCCCTATTCTTTTTCAGCTTCATGGAAATAAACATTCCCGTTACGATGGCAAACCTTAAACACGCTGCTAACGTTATTAATAGAACAATTGCTATCTTTGCTCTAATGGATAATTTCGATGCGACTATCGAAATTGTAGATACGAGGCGGATAATATTAATTTTGAAATGTGTAAGGACTTCGGGGCAGCTATTTCAATGGGTGTGCTTAAAGCCCGCGCGCGTAAAAATTTAAGCGGCGGTTTCTGATGATTAATTCTGTCCATAAAAAAACCCGCACAACGGGCGGGCTTTGGCAGTTACAGGCTCAGGAGCGGATTACACATGTGCGATTTTCTTCGCCTCCAGCGCTTTATGAATAGCCGCTTCCAGCTCGTTGATTTCGAACTTCGCCACATAACCGTCAGCACCCACTTTACGCACGTGATCTTCATTGGCGCTGCCGGATAAGGAGGAATGAATAATGACCGGGATATTTTTCAGGAATTCATCACGCTTGATATTGAGCGTCAGGGTAAAGCCATCCATTTCCGGCATTTCCAGATCCGTTAATACGAAGGAAATTTTATCGGCAATGGGCAGTCCCTGGGCTTTGCATTCTTCAGCCATTTTACGGATTTTATTCCAGGCTTCCAGACCGGTGACATGCATCTGCGCCGGGATTTCCATCATGTTAAGCCCTTTCTCCAGCATCTGACGGGCGACTTTAGAATCTTCGGCCACGATCGCCACCGTGCCCGGCTTGAGTTTAAATGCGCTGGTTTTCTTTTTATCCATGTCGATATTACTGTTCGGAATAATGTCATGGAGGATTTGTTCAACGTCGAGCACCAGTGCCAGACGGTTACTGGATTTATCGTTATCCAGACGCGCAATACTGGTGATGTTACGGCTTTTCACACCCGCCTCGGCAGCCAGCACCTGACTCCATTCAAGACGCACAATGTCATCAACGGATTCCACCGCAAACGCCTGGGTACTGCGTGCATATTCGGTGACCAGCAGAATGTTCAGGCCGGTTTTGGGCACACAACCGACCACAGCAGGCAGGTCGATGACCGGAATGATTTCGCCACGGATGTTGGCCATACCCATCATCGGGGAGGCCATACCCGCCGCTTTAGTCAGCGTGGGCATCGGCACGATTTCGCGCAATTTAAAGACGTTGATACCAAAAAGCTCAGATTGCTCGTCATCCGGCGATGTCCCCAGACGGAACAGCAAAAGCTCAAACCGGTTTGATGAAGTGAGATTGGTTCTCTCATCAATTTCTTTCTGAAAATTATCCATACTTTCCCCATGCCTGTCGTTATTCGTTTTTGATTGTGTTCGCGCGGTGCGTCATTCGGAAAATAAGGAATTCCATTCTCTTTTTTCTCAGAGGGACGTTCTTTTTATCGGCCGGTCAGGGGTAATTCTTTATAGCGGGGAAAAAATTGAAGTAAAGCACCCGGTATCACGAAAATACCGGGCAGGAACGGTCAGCCGCCGATTTTCACCAGCGTCCGGCCCTGGATTTTATTGTTCAGGAAATCGGCTGCAACAGCCGGAGCTTGTTCCAGCGTAATTTCCGTCGCAGCCTGCTGATAAAAATCGTCCGGCAGCGTATTCAGTAAACGCTCCCAGACGGCAGCGCGACGTTCAGCGGGAACTGAAACCGAATCCACCCCCTGCAAACGCACATTGCGCAGAATAAACGGCATCACGGTGGTCGGCAGGTTGAAGCCCCCCGCCAGACCGCAGGCCGCCACGCAGCCGCCGTAATTGGTTTGCGCCAGCAGTTTTGCCAGCACCTTGTCGCCGACGGTATCCACCGCGCCGGCCCAGAGTTGTTTTTCCAGCGGACGGGTTTCGGCAAAATCATCGCGGGAGAGAATTTCGCCGGCACCCAGTTTACGCAGATAATCATGTGTAGACCCACGCCCCGTCACGGCCGCCACGGTGTAACCGAGCGTATGCAACAAGGCCACCGCCGTACTGCCGACGCCGCCGCTGGCACCGGTCACCACTACGGTGCCGCTTTCCGGTGTCACGCCCGCCTCTTCCAGCGCCATGACGCACAGCATGGCGGTAAACCCGGCGGTGCCGATGATCATGGCATTGCGCGCAGCCAGACCTTCCGGCAGGGCGACCAGCCAGTCACCTTTAACACAAGCCTGCTCAGCCAGACCGCCCCAGTGCGTTTCGCCGACGCCCCAGCCGGTCAGAATGACAGATTGTCCGACGGAGAAACGCGGGTCGTTGCTGCGGCTGACATGGCCAGCGAAATCAATACCCGGCACCATCGGAAACTGCCGGATGATTTTACCTTTACCGGTGATGGCCAGGGCATCTTTGTAATTCAGCCCTGACCAGCTGATATCCACCCGCACATCGCCTGCCGCCATATCCGGCAGCGCAATCTCTTTCACTTCGGCCAGCGTGGCCTTATCTTGTTGTTCCAGGACCAATGCTTTCATTTTCTTCCCTTTATATTTCAGGTGATTTGAGTTTTTTGTCGTGAGGTATGCGATGACTCACGTAATGATTGCAGGTGCTATTTTTAGATTCAGGATTGAACAGGTGACACAAGGGTATGACGGAAATACGCCCAGAACTGATCCAGCGGCCCGGCCGAGCGAAACAGTTTTGCCCGCATCACCGCCCCTTCCCAGCCGGACCAGAAAATCTGTGCCAGTGACGCGGTCGGCATGGTTGATACGATATCGCCCGCCTGACGGGCTTCTTCCAGGCAGAGGGCGATACGACTTTCCCAGTCATACAAAATCGTTTTGAGTTTCTGCAAAAAATCATCCGGCAGCTGCGGGGATTCCTGCAATAAATTACCGACCAGACAGCCACGCCTGAACTCAAACTTCGCCATTGCCTGACCGGCATGCGTCACAAATGCGTCAATGCGTTGCAGCGGTGACAATTCAGTGCTGAGCAGAAACTTGTCGAGTTTGTGGGCGAAAAAAGCGCCGTAAGCCGTCAGCACGGCCATGCCGAAATCCTGCTTATTTTTGAAATAGTGATAGAACGAGCCTTTCGGCACGGCGATGTTTTTGATCACCGCCTCGATGCCTGCCGACAGGTAACCCGTTTCTGTGATCACTTCCAGCCCCGAACGGATAAGGGCTTCGCGCGTATCCTCAAACTCCCGGGCCGTTCTCGGCGGACGTCCGCGGCGCGGTTTGAGTGGCACCTCAGGTACAGGGGAAAACGCACTACACATAATTTAGACCGATCGTTTTTTAATTGCGAAAAGCCTACGCCTAATTTTTTATGCCGGCAAGCCTGCCGCGGTTGCCGAACCGTAAAAACCTGCCCGTCCGTCAGCCCTGCAAAGCAAAAAGCCCGCTCGGGGCTACCGTGGCGGGCCTGGGAAAAACCTTAGTATGTTGTAACTATTTTTCGCTCACTGTTTCACGCCGGGTTTCATGCACGCTGTAACGGTTGGCCGGGAACGGAATATTCAGACGCTCGCGCAGCGTCGGAGCCTGTGAGGGATGCCAGTAACCCCGCGCTTCCAGCACCGGCAATACCAGACGGGTAATGTCATCCAGCGCTTCGGTCAGTACCGGCCCGCTGATGATAAATCCGCTGGCACCGCCCTCTTCCACCCAGCGGATCAGACGGTCGGCGACCTGTTCCGGCGTGCCAAAGAATTCACCACGCGGCAAGGTGGTCTGATACGCGATTTCCCGCAACGTCAGGTTTTCCTCACGCGCCAGTTTCTTGATACTGTCGGTGGTGGAGCGGAAGGTGTTTTGCCCTAAATCACCCAGTTCAGGGAACGGGCCGTCCGGCGGATACTGGCTGAAATCATGGTGATCGAAGAATCGTCCGAGATAGGCCAGCGCATCGTCGAGAGACAACAGTGACAACAGATATTGATATTTGGCCTCAGCTTCCTCTTCAGTTCTGCCGACAACCGGGCTGATCCCCGGGAAAATACCCACCGGATGGCGGCCATTTTTGCTGACCTGTTCCTGTAATTTTGCCGCATACTCCTGCGCTTCTTCCAGCGTACGGGCGTTAGTGAAAACGGCATCGGCAGATTTACCGGCCAGTGCGATACCGGCATCCGACGCGCCGGCCTGGAAAATCACCGGCTGACCTTGTGGCGAACGCTGAATATTCAGCGGGCCTTCCACCGAGAAAAACTGCCCCTGATGATTCAGTCTATGCAGCTTCGCCGCGTCGAAAAACACACCGCTTTCACGGTCGCGCACAAAAGCGTCGTCTTCCCATGAGTCCCACAGCCCCTGCACAACGCTGATATATTCTTCCGCAATCTGGTAGCGCAGCGCATGTTCAGGATGATCTTTACCGAAGTTTTTCGCCGAACCGGCCAGCGGTGAGGTCACCACGTTCCAGCCCGCCCGCCCCTGACTGATATTGTCTATCGAAGCCAACTGACGTGCGACGGTAAACGGATCGCTGTACGAGGTCGAAATAGTCCCCGCCAGCCCGATGCTGTGGGTCGCGGAGGCCAGCGCTGACAGCAAGGCCACCGGTTCGAAACGGTTGAGGAAATGGGGCAGCGATTTTTCGTTAATGTGCAGGCCGTCGGCCACGAACAGGAAATCAAAACCGGCTGCTTCCGCACGCAGGGCTAAATCACGGAAATACGGGAAATTGACACTGGCATCTGCCGGCGCTTTTTCGTGACGCCACGAGTTCATATGCCCCCCGGCACCGTGCAACATCAGACCCAGCTTGATACTTTTTGATTGGCTCATGAAATCTCCTTACCGCTGGCCAGCCAGCAATTCGATGGACTTCAGCCGCGCACCGGCTTCAGTCAGTGGAGTGTGTATGACAAATTCGTTCACGCACAGGCGGCGCTGAATATCGCGCAGTTGCTGATGGATGTCGCCGGGTGTGCCGTGCAGTATGCTGATTTGCTGCTGTTCGATATGGTATTGCGTCGCGCCGGACTGGCGCACAAAGGCTTCAGCCTGTTCGCGGGAACCGACCGTGACGTGCCGGTCGCCCACCGTGACACGAAAATTATGTCGCCCGGCCACCCGCTCAGCAGCCTGCTCCCGGGTTTCCGCCGCCAGCGCAGCCAGACTGACCAGCGCCTGCCCTTGTCCGGCCGAATATTCATGGAAAGCCAGCACGGATTCTGTCATCACCTCAGCGGAAGCATTGATAAAACCGGCGAAGACAAAGTTCCAGCCCAGCGACGCCGCCAGACGGGCGCTCTCTTTGCTGGCACCGAGTAAAAACCGCTGCGGTGCAACCGGCGGACGCGGCAACGCACGGGCTTCAGTGCCCGCCAGATGGTCATCCAGATGGGTCAGATAATGCGTCAGTTGTTGTAACTGGGCGGGGAAACCGGGAGCTGATTCAGCCGGGGCATGGGCGCGCAACGCTTTGGTCGACAGCGGTAAACCGCCGGGCGCTTTGCCGATGCCGATATCCACACGATCCGGCGCCAGCGATGATAAAAGATGAAAATTCTCCGCCACTTTATACGGACTATAATGTTGCAGCATCACCCCGCCTGAACCTATCCGCAGCCGGGAGGTATGTGCCAGCAACCAGGCGATCAGCACTTCCGGCGAGCTGCCCGCCAGTTTTTCAGTATCGTGGTGTTCCGACACCCATAAGCGGTGATAGCCCAGCTTTTCTGCTGCCAGCGCAAAATTCAGCGTCGCGTCTAGCGCCTGCGCAGCCGTCTGCCCGTCGTTGATCGGGCTTTGATCTAATAAACTCAGTCGGTAATTCACCTGCGCATCCCTTTTTATCCGTTGTGATAAAAAAGAGTTCCACGAAATAAGGTTAAAGCTAAATAATAAAATCACGTTTCTATAGTCAGTATTTTGCTATGCAGGCCGCTGTGCAAAACGACTATAAATTATAGCGACTGAGTATTTCGTTATTCCCGCTGGCCTGACTAGCATGAAATGAATGGCTCCATCTGTTTAACTCTCTCTGTTCAGACAATAAGGTTATTTCGCCATGAGCATTTCACTTGCACAAGAAACACAAAATATTTCATCCGGCACCCCGTCCGGATTATCCGGATTAGAAGAAAAACTCATCGCTTACCGTCGTGAATTACACCAGCATCCTGAATTATCCAATCAGGAGTTTGTGACAACACAAAAGATTACCCAATGGCTGAATGCCGCCGGGATCCGCATTTTATCGCTCGGGCTGAAAACCGGCGTTGTGGCTGAAATCGGGCCGGAACAGGGACCCGTTGTGGCCCTGCGCGGGGACATTGATGCCCTGCCGATTGAAGAAGCCTCCGGCGTGACGTTCAGTTCGCAGCAACCCGGTGTAATGCACGCCTGTGGCCACGATTTCCATACCTCAGTTATCCTCGGTGCGGCATATTTGCTCAAGGCGCGTGAACAGACCTTACCCGGACGCGTACGGCTGTTTTTCCAGCCCGCTGAGGAACGCTTTGGCGGTGCATCGCAGCTGATTAAAGCCGGTGCGCTGGAAAACGTTGATGCGATTTTTGGCCTACATAATGCGCCTGAACTGCCGGTCGGTACCTTCGCGACCAAAGGGGGAGCATTCTATGCCAACGTGGATCGCTTTCAGATAACCGTGACCGGTAAAGGCGCACACGCCGCACATCCGGAAGAAGGCACCGACAGCATTGTCACCGCCAGCCATATCGTGACCGCGCTGCAAACGGTGGTCAGCCGCAACGTCAGCGCACAGGACGCGGCGGTGGTCAGCGTCACCCGCATTGAAGGCGGCAATACCTGGAACGTCTTACCCCAAACCGTCGAACTGGAAGGCACGGTGCGCACCTACAGCAGCGAGATCCGCGAATACCTTCCGCAGCGCATCCGCAAAGTCATCACCGGCGTAGCCGATGCGCTGGGCGCGCAGGCGGAATTGCACTGGTATGCCGGGCCACCGGCGGTGGTGAATACGCCGCGCTGGGCAGAGTTTGCTTTACAGGCCGCCGCAGAATTTGGCTATGACGCGCAGGTGGCGCAGGCACAAATGGGCGGAGAAGATTTTGCTTTTTATCTGCATCATGTGCCGGGTGCGTTTGTCAGCATCGGCTCTGCCAGTCACTTCGGCTTGCATCATCCGCAATTTAACCCGGATGAATCGGCTATTTACCCGGCCGCAAATTATTTCCAGCAACTGGCGGAAAAAGCGCTGGTGGAATTAGCCGGAGAGTAACCATTTCATTCCTGATTTTATTTTCTCACGCCCGGATATTCCGGGCATTTTCCGTGGAAAATTTCCGTCGCGAGGCATTTCTATTTTATCTCTTTGATTATTTAATTTTGTTCTTTTACATCCCGGCAACACTCGGGAATAGTGAAAACGTCACCTCACGGTTCTCACTCCATAAAATAAGATTGCAGGATAAAAAATAATAATGATGATGAAGCATAGCGCAACCCTTACAGCAACCGCCATCGCGGCAATATTAAGTTTTTCATCAGCCGCATACGCCGCACCGGGTATTGATCTGGTTGCCAATGAAACGCCGGTAAATACACCCAAAAGCCCGGAGGCTGTGGCGAAAATCCCGGCCAATTTTAAGTTTGTTGAACCGGGCACGCTGACCGTTGCACTTGCCGTGCTCGGCAGCGCACCGCCGTTCGGGCTGTACGCCCGTGATAATAAAACTGTGATCGGCAGCGAGGCGGATATTGCCCGTCTGGTCGCCGACGGTTTAGGCCTGAAACTTAAAGTGGTTCCGGCTTCCTGGGAGGACTGGCCGCTGGGCGTGACTTCCGGCAAATACGATGCGGCAATCTACAACATCACGGTCACCAAAGATCGCAAAACCAAATTTGATTTCGCTACTTACCGCGAAGATACCCTCGGTTTTTATGTGAAAAGTGACAGCAAAATCACCTCCATTAAATCCGCACCCGATATCGCCGGTAAACGCATTATTGTCGGCTCAGGCACCAATCAGGAAGCCGTGTTGCTGGCATGGGACAAAGAGAATCAGGCCAAAGGCTTACCGGCGCTGAAACCGCTGTATGTCACCGATGACGCTGCCGCGACGCTGGCGATCCAATCCGGCCGGGCTGACGCGACGTTCGGCCCGAACGTGACCGGCGCGTATAAATCCCTGCTGACCGGCAAAACCAAACTGGTCGGCACCGTGCCTGGCGGCTGGCCGAAGACTGCCAATATCGCCGTCACGCTGAAAAAAGGGAATGGTCTGGTGGATGCCGTACAGGCGTCGCTGAACAGCGCCATTGCCAGCGGGGCTTACATCAAAGTGCTGGATCGCTGGGGTGAAAGCGTCGAGAAGATCGATCACTCTGAAATTAACCCGCCGGGACTGGGCGACTGATCAGGAGCAGAAACGATGAGCGAAGATATTTTCATTCAGACCGTGCCGGAAGACCCGCTGATTGCACCGGTCATCGACGGATTATTCGGTGAATACCGTGAACGCTACGGCGATTTCTTTTCGAGCCAGCCGCCGGAAGATGACAGTGTTTTTTCCGCCCCCGATGGTGCCTTCATTGTTCTGCTGAGAAACGGCGAGCCCGTTGCGATGGGCGCGTATAAACGCTACGACGAACAGACCGCCGAGCTAAAACGCATCTGGACGCACCGCGCGCTGCGCCGTCAGGGACTGGCGCAAAAAATCCTGCATGAACTGGAGCGCCGTGCTGCCGCGTATGGTTACCGGCGGGTCTTTCTGACCACCGGATTCCGCCAGCCTGAAGCGGTCGGATTGTATCTGTCACACGGTTATCAGCCGCAATTCGATACCCGTCTCGACCCGGAAGTCTATTCCCGGCCGCCGTATGACGGGCGACTGCCGTTTACCAAAACACTGAAAGCGCAGGTGCCGGTCACCTCATCTGCGACATAACGACAAGGGAACTCCATGAGCGAAAATACCCCTTCAACTGTGAATCATCCGCCGCTGAAAGTGGTACCGGCGCGCTATCCGTGGCGACTGGCCGGTGCGGTATTTTCGGCATTTATTCTCTTAGGTATCATCCAGTCAATCGCCACGAATTCCCGCTGGGAATGGGGCGTATTTCGCCAGTGGTTTTTTGATCCGGTGATCTTGTCCGGGCTTGGAAAAACCCTGTTGCTGACACTGCTGGGCACGCTGTTCGGCGTGATTTTCGGCACCGCACTGGCCCTCGCCCGTCTGTCTAAATCTTATTTGCTCAATGCGCTGGCCTGGGGGTATATCTGGCTGTTCCGTTCATTGCCGCTGCTGCTGGTGCTGATCATTCTCTACAACTTTTCCTATCTCTACGACAACCTTTCGCTCGGCATTCCGTTCACCACGGTTTCCTTTTTCAGCACCCCGACGGTTAATTTGCTGGATCAGTTTTCCGTCGCCGTGCTAGGCCTTTCCCTGGTGCAATCAGCCTATACCGCAGAGATCATTCGTGGCGGGATTTTGGGCGTAGAACACGGCCAGCACGAAGCCGCCGCCGCGCTGGGATTACCGGCCTACCGCCGCACATTTCGCATTATTTTGCCGCAGGCTTTGCGTTCAATTCTGCCAACCGGTTTTAACGAAGTGATCAGCCTGGCGAAAGGCACATCGATTGTTTACGTCCTGTCGATGCCGGAACTGTTTTACACCGTGCAGGTGATTTACAACCGCACGCAACAGGTGATCCCGTTGCTGATGGTCGCTACCGTCTGGTATCTGCTGATCACCACCGTGCTGTCGGTTTTACAGTATTACGTCGAACGTTATTTCTCCCGCGGCACTGTGCGCCAGGTCGCTCCAACCCCCTTGCAGCGCCTGCGTCAGTGGCGCGTCGCCCGTTCTTAATAAAGGGAAAGCACTATGTCTGAAGCCTTTGATTTATTCGTTAACCGCCCAAGGGAAGCCCCGGTTGAACAGCTGTTCCCGCGCAAACCTCAGGCAGCCACCGTCGGGCGTATAGAGATCAATAATCTGAGCAAGTACTACGGCGCGCACAAAGCGCTGGATAACGTCAGTCTGAGCATTGAACCCGGCACCGTGACCGTGATCCTCGGCCCGTCCGGTTCGGGAAAATCGACACTGTTGCGCACGATTAATCATCTTGAGCGCGTCGACGAAGGTTTTATTCAGATCGATGGTGACTACATTGGTTACCGCCGCAAAGGCGATACACTGTATGAGCTGAAAGAGCGCGCCATCCTCAGGCAACGCAGACACGTCGGTTATGTATTCCAGAATTTCAATTTATTCCCGCATATGACGGTGCTGGATAACATCATCGAAGCGCCGGTAGTTCACGGCCTGATGAGTCGCAAAGACGCCATCATCCGCGCCGGTGAACTGCTCGACACCGTCGGCCTGCGTGAGAAAGCCCACGCCTGGCCGCGTCATTTGTCCGGCGGACAGCAACAACGTATCGCCATTGCCCGCGCGCTGGCGCTGAATCCTAAAGTCATGCTGTTTGATGAACCGACATCGGCCCTCGACCCTGAGCTGGTCGGCGAAGTGCTGGATGTGATTAAGAAACTGGCGCAATCAGGCGTAACACTGGTGGTCGTTACTCATGAAATCGGCTTCGCGCGCCAGGTCGCGGATCAGGTGGTATTTATGGTCGATGGTCGCGTCGTTGAAAGCGGCGCTGCCGAACAGGTGCTGGAACGGCCGGTTCACGCCAGAACCCAGGCTTTCCTGGAGAAGGTGCTTTAGCTGCCACACACATGTGACAAAGGTTTTGCTTTACTCCTTCCCCGGCAAACACTGCGCGATTTTGCTTTTGCTCCTTCCCCTCTCACGAAGGGAAGGAGTGTGGGTTTGATGGCAACTCATACAATTACACCACCATTAATACCCCACCCCAACCCTCCCTTTCGCAGGGGAGGGAGCTTTGCGGCTGTCGCTGTTGTACCTGGAACATAGTCAGCGAGCAGAGCGAGCAACCCGGATGTCCCCCCTATTTTCCCCGTTTACCAAACGTCATTTTGGAATACACTTCATTCCTAAATTTCATACTTCGTTTTGTGGCACAGATCACATCTTAATTGTATGATGAATACATTATTCAACTGGGTGAAACACCATGGGCACCTCAATCTCTCTGGCATTCCAATATATCCGGGCGTTTATTCTGATTTATCTCTGTTTATTCGCCGGGAATGCGATTTCATCTCTGTTACCGCTCACCATTCCCGGCAGCATCATCGGCATGCTGATCCTGTTTGGTCTGCTTTCCACACAAATTTTGCCGTTCAAATGGGTTAAACCGGGCTGCAATATTCTGATCCGCTATATGGCGTTGCTGTTCGTGCCTATCGGGGTCGGGGTCATGAATTATTATGCGCAACTGCGCACGCAGTTCGGGCCGCTGGTGGTGTCATGCCTGGTCAGTACCCTGGTGGTGTTGCTGGTTGTCGCCTATTGCTCCCACTATATCCATGGGGAACGCGGTGTGGTGACGGATAAAGGGGAGGATAAAAATGATTGATATTTTGTGGTCGCTGCCGCTGACGCTGGTGGTTTTTTTCGCCACCCGCAAATTAGCCACCAGGCTTAAAATGCCCCTGCTCAACCCGTTGCTGATGTCGATGGTGGTGATTATTCCGCTGTTGCTGATCACCCATATCCCTTACGCACGTTATTTCGCAGGCAGCAAGATCCTCAATGACCTGCTGCAACCCGCTGTCGTGGCGCTGGCTTTCCCGCTGTACGAACAGCTGCATCAGATCCGTGCCCGCTGGAAATCCATCATCAGCATCTGCTTTATCGGCAGCGTGGTAGCGATGGTGACGGGGACCGCGATTGCATTATGGATGGGTGCAACGCCAGAAATTGCCGCATCGGTATTACCGAAATCGGTCACCACACCGATTGCAATGGCCACCGCGCAGTCGATTAATGGCATTCCGGCCATCAGCGCCGTATGCGTGATTTTCGTCGGGATCCTCGGCGCGGTCTTTGGACACACGCTGTTGAATATTCTGAAGATCACCACCAAGGCCTCACGCGGACTGGCGATGGGCACAGCATCACATGCACTGGGCACCGCCCGTTGTGCAGAAATGGATTATCAGGAAGGCGCATTCAGCTCACTGGCGCTGGTGATTTGCGGGATTATTACTTCCCTGCTCGCACCTTTTCTGTTCCCCGTATTACTGGTCATATTTGGCTAAACAGTTTGGCGGCGGCTGTGTTTGCCCCTGTAAAATAAAATGCCCTGCCCGCAAGCAGGGCATTTTATTAACCTTCGTTCTTATCAGGTACGGGATTTCCCCCGGCAGCAGGCACACTGATGCGCACCGGCCGGGCTTTTTTAACCTCAGCGTTCGCCACCGGTGCCAGTAGCTTGTCAGGGCTACAATCGCGGATAACCTTTCCGTTCTTCATCACCAGTACACGATCAAAATACTTCAGCAGGTAGCGTCGGTGAGTGACCATTAACAGCGTTTTTCCCGCAACAAAATGATCCAGATTGTCAAAAATTCGCTGTTCCGTTTGTTCATCCAGACAGGACGTCGGTTCATCCCACAAAAAAACTTTCGCATCACTGCTCAGGCTGCGTGCCAGCAGTAATTGCTGATTTTGTCCTGATGAAAGATTCTTCGCCATAAAACTGATGGGATAACGTAATCCCATCGGATGTTGCAGCACGAAATTACAGTTTGTCACGCCCAGCGCCTGCACGGTTTTCTTACGATCTTCACCGCTCTTTAGGGCGAAGTTACTTTCCACCGAGCCTGTAAATAACGCATCGTGGGTGGTGATAACGCTGATGAAACGCGAGAAAAAATGCTGGGCAAGATGCCGGGTGTTGTAACCGTCGTACATGACGCTGCCTTGTAAAGGCATACTGAATCCTGAAAGCAGTGAGATCAGCGAACTTTTACCTGAACCGCATTCCCCGATAATGGCGACCCGCTGTCCGGCAGGAATATCCAGGGTAATGTTTTCAAGTATCACCGGCAGCTGAGGATCATACTGGTAGCTGGCCCCTTTCAGGTTAATATGCCCTTCACAATGTGAGAGTGATTGTAAGACCTCGCGGGGGGCTGTATTTTCAGGGACAAACATTTTCAGCAGATCGGTGATGGTTTTATTAGTGGTAAATATCGATAATAAAGTCGATGAAAAACCTGAAATAATACCCGACATACGCCCCGAAACGATGACGGAAGAAACAATCGCACCCGTGGTGATTTCCCCTTTCGTCACCAGGAAGAAGGCAAATAACATGAGCAGGATCTGGTTAAGGCTTGAGAGTGTGGATAACGCAGACTGATAATAAACGTTTACTTTGCGGATCTGTAAACTGAGCCAGGACTGCTGATCGGCATTATTAACCCAGTCCCGCATCAGGTTCCGGTTATTCAATGTGTGGATCATTCTTAATGCATAGAGTGTTTCCGTAATGAACATATTCCGGTTACTTTGGCCTTCTTTCACACGTTCCATCAGGACATTGGTGTAGCGGAAATTAACATAAGCCAGCCCCAGTGAAATCAGCATAATTGTGATCGGAATTAAAACCAACAGCCCCAGATTGATATAGATAACTATCACAAAGACAATAAATAAAGGTGCATCGGCCACGCGCTGAAAAACCGAGTTAAGTAGCACAGATTTTATTTTTTGAAATTCAGTCCATAGAACAAATGCTGAAGACATAGACGTGTTTTTTTTATCGCCGTAAAGCAGCGCCTCGAGAAAGGAAACATCGATATCAATATCTTCCCTGCGGGAAACTATCGACTGATAAATGTCACGCGAGGATTTGAGCAGAAACTCAAAGATAATGAACACCAGCACGATGCCTGCCACTCCGAAGAGAGATGCGTTCGATGAGCCTGGCACGAGTTTGTCATAATAGAGATTACTGAAAACAGGAATTGTCAGCGCAAACATCGCCATAAACAATGAGGAGATAAAATATTTTGAGTAAAATATTTTATTATTTTTAAGGCCATTTTTTAAAATCTGGCTGATGCGAATGGAATCCACCACCTCACTGATCGGCTGCAATGAGAACGCCGACATCTGCTGGAGTGCAGAGCGTTCTATTTCAATCTGTCCAATATCATTTTGCATATTGACCAGTTTAAGTTTGTTATCGATACAACCAACACAAATGAGCCACTGCATTTCAGCCGTCAGCAGCAAAAGCGGCATGCTTTCATTAAGCAAATCATCTGGCTGGCTAAATTGCACTGCAGAAACTGACAACCCTAATGAAAGGAAATAATTTTTAATTTGTGTGTCATGTTCAACATCATCTTTATGATATTCGGTCAGTGATATTTCTTTATCACCTTCTCTTATTTCAATTTTAGCGCCATAGTTTCGCGCAATATACGTTAATGCACCGGACAGCCCTAAATCATACTGTTCAAATTCAGCTTTCATGGTTTGTTACTCAAAAAACCTCTGCTGTACCCACAGCAGAGGCATGTTAATTACGGGTGATCGACCTGCTGATCATCATGTGTCGTATTATCAATAGGTGTGATTGTCATTATTTCAGCACTCATGACTGCAGCAGCCTGATCATGACTTACTGAATCGTTTGTATCGCTTTCAGGTTCATCCTGCATCGTTGCCATGAGCAGAGCCGACGACGTATCGACGGTAACGCTGTACTCGATCTGTTGTGTGTTACCGGCCTTGTCCACAATGCCCAATTGCAGTGAGTGCGTACCATCGGCAATGTCACTCATCTGTAATGACCAGTCCCCTAGTTCATCCACCTGAATATTGATGGCTTCACCGCCATCAATGCTCGCCGATACCGTCGCCCCGGCTTCACCCTGTCCGGCAATGTCGAGCGTATGACTTTCACTGCGCCATTCATCAGGCTGATCGCCTTCATTGTTAACCAGCCGGGCGTCAAAAGTGTCAATCTGCGTATCGATAATAAAATCAAAAGGTTCGCTGTGGCTAACGTTGCCTGCTACATCGGTCGTTGTTATCACTAATTGATACTCACCGTCTGTCAGAGGCTCAGGTGGCGTAAAGCTCCACTCGCCGTCATCACTTTTAAGCGCATCATAGTTGTTACCATTAACGTTAACCGTCACGCTGTCGGCATCGGCATCAACGTCAGTCAAAATAAAGCCTGGCGTGTTGTCATTCACAATGTGATCACCGCCGGTATCGGATTCCATCGCTGCCACAGGCACCGAGAGCGACTGGTCAATCGTCAGTTCAGTCACGGTGGTCTGACTGTTGCCCGCATCATCCGTCACCGTGACCGTTACCGGCCAGGTGCCTTCTGGCAGCGCATCCGGCAACGTCAGGCTCCACCCGCCTTCTTCCCCCTGCACCGCGTTATAGGTCTGGCTGTTGATGGTCACGATAACCTGCGTAACATCCGCATCAATGTCCTGCAATATCAGTGTCGGCGTCGCGTTATTGGTGAGCATATCGCCCACGCTACCCGTGTCAGACATTCCGTCCAGCACCACCTCCGGTAATGACAGAGACTGATCAATCTCCAGTATCACTGTCGCAGACTGGCTGTTACCGGCGGCATCCGTTGCGGTGACCATGACGGACCAGCGGCCTTCCGGCAGCGGTTCGGTAAATGTCAGGCTCCAGATGCCCTGACCACTTTGTAGCGCGTTATAACTCTGTCCGTTTAGCGTGACCACAACCTGGGTGACATCACTTTCGATGTTTTGCAGCAACAGCGTCGGCATAGTGTTGCTGGTGATCATGTCGCCGATAATGCCACTGTCGGAGGCAATATCCAGCGTCAGGGCTGGCACCGCACGCATCTCATCAAAAGTCACGTCCGGGCTGATGTTACCCACCGCATCTTCAGCATGGAGGGTTACTTTCCCGCCATCAGGATAATTAAACACCGTGCTCCAGTTGCCGTTGCTGTCCGCCGTGACGCTGGCGATAACCTTCCCTGTTTCATCTTCAACCACTAACTTACTGCCCGCTTCAGCAGTCCCGGACATGACCCACAGACCACTGCCGTCAATAAAGGCCGAGGTATCAACCACCGGCACAGCCGGTGCCTGGGTATCAATGGTGACATCGTGACTGATGATTTGGGTATTGCCTGCGGGATCTTCAATTTTAAAGCTCAGGGAATAATTCCCGTCAGCCAGCGAGGTCGGCTCCATTGCCCATGTGCCATCGGCCGCAACCATCACGGAAGCAACCGCTACACCCGCCAGGAACACAGTCACCGTCGAGCCAGCCTCCCCGCGACCAAAGAAGGTGACGTTTTGGTTGTTCAGCGCCCATTTGTCAGCGATGGTGGATTTATTGTCTTCAACATTGACGCTGAATGCGTCAATGCGGGTATCAACAACAATCACCATGCTGGTTTCTTTCCCATTACCGGCTTTGTCGGTCGAATTGAATTTAATATTCAGTTCACCATCCTGAAGCACCATTTTATTGATGCTGGCCGTCCAGTTGCCATCTTCCCCGACCCAGAACTGATTAACCGTTAACCCGTTCACCGTAATACTCAGGTAACTTCCGGCTTCGGCCTTCCCGGTCAGGGTGGCGTTGGTGGTGATATCCGTCAGATAAGTCACGTCCCCAACGGTGATTGTCTCAACAGGCTGACCGTTGATCGTCGTCAACACGATTGGCGTATCATTGACGGTATCGATGGTGAAATTACGGGACTCGGTCGACGCCGTATTCCCTGCCGCATCTGTTATTTCAAAACGAATAGAATGCGAACCATCGTCCAGATCCGCCGGCACGGTATAGGTTGAATTGATCGAACCCGGCGTAATTGTTTCTACATACTCACCATCAATGTAGACCGATACTGGCTGGTTTTTTTCGCCGGTGATATTAAAGGTCGGCCGGGTAGAATCGGTATAATAGTCGTTGGCATAGTAACCCCCGTCGTTGGCCATTCCCTGGATTTGAATGTCTGTCTCGGTATCAACCGTCACCAGGATACGGGCTGACTCGGCGGTATTTCCCGCCACATCCTCTGCAATAACACGCACAGAGTATTCACCGTCATTCATGGTGCCGGGGTAGGCCCATGACCAGTTTCCGTCAGCGTCAGCGACTGTGGTTGCTACCATCACTTCATCAACCAAGATATTGATTGTCGCGCCCGCTTCCGCCGTCCCGTGGAAGGCAGGCGGGTTAATATTGGTGATATTGTCGCCCTTCGATGCGGAGTTAGTCTCATCATTAAGCGAAATGGTGGGATAATCGGTATGGCTGTCCAGCGTCACCGGATAATCTTCACCCGCCACAACATTCCCTGCGATATCGGTCAGGGTAGCCGAAATAATATATTCACCGTCTTCCCCCAGCACGACCGGCATATTCCAGTTACCTTCGGCATCAACCGACGCACGGCCGATAACCGCACCGTTCACCCGTATCGTAACCGTTGAGTTAATTTCCCCGGTCCCGGTCAGTTCCAGAGCACGGGAATTAATCAGCTCCGGTGGCGCAGTCATCTCGAACCCGCTCACCGCGGTATCAATCACCACAACGGAGGTGGCACTGGTGACGGTGTTTCCTGCCGCATCGGTGGAGATAAACTTCACGTTGTAGTTACCGTCCTCGCTTTCCGGCAAGGTATAACTGGCCAGCCCCGAGGCGTCAGCGACAACCGTGGCGACTTTCACCTCATTGACATAAATATCCACCGAAGCGCCCGGATCGGTCATGGCCGATAAGGTTGGCGTCTTATCGTTGGTCACCATATCACCGATATCGCCACTGTTGCTCTCACGGGCCAGCGCCACATCACTGATACTGTTATGCGTGTCACACTGAATAATAATGTCTTTTTGGACTTTGTTACCTGCACTGTCCTCAGCTACCGCAATGAACGTATTGGCCCCTTCACTCAGTTCAACGCTGTAACTCCACTGTCCGTCGTCTCCCACCGTTAATGTGGTCAGTACCGAGCCATCCTTTCCGTAAAGAGTCAGCACCGCACCGGCCTCGGCCACCCCTTCCAGATTCACCGTGGTTTTATTGGTGATCAGGTCGGTTGAACTGCTGCCCGTATCGTCACTTTCCCGCAGAGTAAGGGTCAGCGGAGAGATATAGGAGTCCAGAATAAGGGGCGTCGGGTCGATCTGCATCGTATTTCCCGCCAGATCATTGACGGTAAAAGCAATCTCATGCGAACCGTCGTTGCCAATGACAGGAAGCCTGACCGACCAGGTTCCGTCACTGGACGTCGAAGTTTCAATGACAAATTTGCCATCAACATAAATTTTAATTTTCGCCCCAGGCTCGGATATCCCGCTTACCGTCGGGGTGTTGTCGCTGATATAGCCTTCATCGGTCATGCCGGAAATCGACCATTCCAAAGGTTCTACGTGCGTATCAACCACCAGGTTTGCACTGTCTGAAAGCAGCGCTTCCTGACTGTTCGGGTCGATAATGCTTGCCTGCAGGCTGTAAGTGCCTTCAGCCATTACCGGCAGCTCATAGCTGTAACGACCTGTGGAGTCACTTTGTGCTGCGCCAACGACCACGCCATTGATATAAAGCGTGACTGTCACGCCCGGCAGGGTAATCCCCGTGATCACGGGCTTCGTATTATTGGTGATAAAATCACCCAGTGAGCCGCTGTCTGTATCATTGCTTAACATCACCGTCGGTGGATCAAGATCGACCACCGGAATAATGAAGCTAAAGGATGTTTCCGAGGAAATATTTCCGGCTTTATCTGTGGCCGTGACGGCAATCACGTGGTCCCCGGAAAGGAAGGAACTTGGCGGCGTCCAGGCCCAGGTCCCGTTTGCCGACACCGTGACACTGGCGACTGTCATGCCATCAATTTTAATCGACAGATTTGAGCCCGCCTCTGCCATGCCGCTGAATTCAGGTGCCAGCCCCAGCGCTTCATGGGAGTTATTGGCATCAGATTCCGTCAGCCCGAGAGTCGGCGTGGCAACCAGCGTATCAATGACAAAATTCATACTTTGTTCGGTCGAGTTACCGGCGACGTCAGTGGCCCGCACACTAATCGTATACTGCCCGTCAGCCAGATCAGCCGCAGTGAAACTCCAGCTACCGTCCGCATTCGCCTGCTGCTCAACGGTCTGCATGACCGTCCCGCTATTGTCTTTGATACTGATGACTATCTGCGCATGGCTTTCGGTGTTGCCTGAAAAAGTCGGGGACACATCCTTGGTCAGATGATCAGTGTATGAAACGCCGGTATCTGACGCCGGATCCATTTCCATCGACAAGGCGATCTGCGTATCTATCACGAAACTGATACTGTTTTCAGCCTGGTTACCCGCGTTGTCGGTCATGATGACCGTGGCGGTATACTCTCCATCCGGCAGGTTATTGGGGCGAACGGTCCACTGGTCAGCGCTATTCATGGTGGCGATGTAGCTCGTACCATTAATGTTCACCCTGATCGAATCAACATCATCCGGTACGTTGCTGATCACAAAGACAGGCTGAGGATCGTTGGTAATATTATCTGACGCAGAGCTACCTGAATCACTGTCCGTGCTCAGATCGATCACCGGCGTTGGAATTTGCGTATCAACCGTGAACGTCAGATCATCCGTCACATGGTTACCCGCAATATCAACCCATTCGACCTGCAGGGTATAGCTGCCATCGGCAAGGCTTTCTGCCGTATATATCCAGCGGCCATCCTGTTGCTCTACATTGACCGTAATACCGTTAAGCGTGGCCCTGACTGAAACCAGCGGTTCCGCTGCCGTAATTTCAAATCTCGGTGCGGTGACATTGGTCAGGTTATCGGTCACATTGCTGCCGGTATCATCGAGCAGCACCAGCCCCGGTGACTGCACGGTGGTATCGACGACAAAACTGTAGGTCGTTGAACTGGTATTGCCGGCTTTATCGGTGAAGCTGACCACGGCGGAATAGGTTCCGTCTGCCAGACTTTGCGGGACATCCCAGCCCCCCGCCTGCGGCTCGATTTGCCATGTTTCTCCGCCCAGCGTCACGCTGACCTGATAAATATCTCCAGGCATGTCGCTGATGATCAAACGAGGTTGCGCAACATTAGTGATGTTATCACCCTTATCACCACTGTTGTCGGCATCACTCAGCGAGACAACCGGTGAAGGGCAAACCGTATCGATAATGAAGTTTAACGAGCCTGAACGCGTATTACCGGCCTGATCTTCGATTCTTACTTCTGCCACATAGTTGCCATCACTCAGTGCATCGGCATCCGGGATCTGGCATACCCATGTTCCGTCCACGCGGCTTGCCGGATAAGATTTGCCATTGAGCAAGACCACCACGGACCAGACATCGCTATCCACGTTGGATATTTCAAATTTCGGCGTGGCATCATTTGTCAGATTGTCGTTAGTGAGGTAACCGCTGTCACTGATCAGATCAATCAGTGGCATATTCAGTGTCGTATCCACCGTAAAGTCGAGCGTAGTCTGGGCGGTATTACCGGCTCGATCGGTCACCGATACCACGATGTTGTGTACCCCATCAGTGAGCACCGGCGTAGTGAATAACCATTTACCTGAACTGTCTTTCAGAATGGACGTCTGCGTACCGTTATCTAACGCCACCAGAACGGTGGTGACATCTTCAGGCACCGCAATATCAAAGGTTGGCATATTCTGCGTTGTGCAGTTGTCATTATCTGAGCGACCGGTGTCATCACCGGCAGCAAAATCTACACTCACCGATGTTTGTGTATCGACGTTGAAGATGATGGAAGACTCTGCGGTATTACCGGCATTATCCGTCAGCTCCACCTCAAGGGTGTAGCTGCCATCCTGCAGCGAGGCTGGCGGCATAAAGCTCACCGGCGACAGTGACAGGTCGATCTCGTAACGTTGCCCGTCGAGGACTGCCACCATACTGTGCGCATCCGCAGGAATGCCCTGGAACAGAAAGACCGGCTGAGTATTACGGGTATAGTTATCCACGCTGCTGTTGCCTGAATCATCCTCATCACGTAAATCGATGGTGACCGGCATGAGCGTGGTATCGACAACAAAATCAACCTGCTGAGATGCGGTGTTCCCTGCGGCATCAATGACCTGAACGTTGACCGCGTGCGCGCCATCTGAGAGTTCAGCCGGACAGGAGAAGATCCACTCGCCATTAGTTTTGGTCAGTTCAACCGGCGTGGTGCCATCCAGAGAAACATAAACGTGTGAAACATCGTCAGAGACCTGAATAGTAAAATCAGGACGGGGATCGTACGTCAGGTGATCGTTGTCAGCGTAACCGGTGTCAGCAGACATCTGGATACTGTCGATTTGTACGTAAGTATCAATGACAAAAGTCATCGACTCCGTACTCTGGTTACCCGCTCTATCAGTCACGATCGTGCTTAATGTATACGTACCTGCCGCGAGTTCCGGTGCGGTCCAGTGCCAGGCATCCTTCGGATCTTTGCTCACCTCATAGGTCGTGCCATTAAGCACTACCTGAACTTTGTAGACGTCTGCATCAATATTGGTGAAGGTGAATTCAGGGGATCGGTTATTGGTGAGGTGATCGGTCTGGCTGTCACCCGTATCCGATTGCTCATCCATTGTAATGATGGCTTTCGCGACCGTGGTGTCGACCGTAAAGGTAAAATCTTTGCTGCTGGTATTACCGGCACGGTCATGCAGATTGACGGACAGTGTGTAGGTTCCGTCATTTAGTACCTGGTCTGGTGTGAATGTCCAGTTTCCGGTCCCGTCTGCATAAATCTGGGTGGTTTTACCATTGAGAACAACGCTCATACCGGTGACGTCATCATCAATGTTTGTGATAACAAATCCCGGCCGATTTTTGCCCGTCAGATGGTCATTCGTATCATAACCGGTATCATCGCCGGTCACGAAAGAAACCACGGGTTGCGATAACTGGTTATCAAACGTAATGGTTTTAGTCGATGTTGTCTGGTTGCCCGCCACATCAGTCACATTGACTGTCAGGGTGTAATCTCCCGGAGTAGTCAATACCGGGGACGTGACTGACCATATCCCCGTGGCCGTTTGCGTGACATTGCAGGCAATGCCATTAATGGTTGCCGTCATGGTGACTACGTCGTCCGAGGTGGTGACGTTAAAATGCGGCTGCCCGGCATTGGTAATACTGTCGGTAGAAGAATCCCCTGTGTCGTTGAGCAATGTGATGTTGTCGATAGAGACTGAAGTATCAATAACGAAGCTGAACGAGGTGGTACGCTGATTACCCGCATTATCCGTGACAACCGCTAAAAGCTGGTATTCGCCGTCATCCAGTGCGACCGGAGGCATAAACACCCAGCTGCCATCGGACTGAGGTGTCACGGAATAACTGGCACCATTGAGACTTACGGTAATACCGAATACATCTTCCGGTACTCCTGTCAGGCTGAAGCGCGGGGTAGTCACATGCGTAATGTTATCGTCAACTGTACCGGAGTCGTCCTGATTCAGCATATCCACACCCAGCGGTTCAAGCGTGGTATCCACAGCAAAAATCTGGTCCCTCTGCGCGGTGTTTCCGGCCTTATCCGTTACCGTGACCTGCAGTGTATGCTCGCCATCGCTTAACCCGTCAGGCAGATTGATAACCCAGCCGCCTTCACTGTAGGTAGCCTGGATTGCTGCACCACCATCGACTGATACCGCCACGGTTTGTGCATCTGCCGGGGCGGAAAGGGTAAATGTCGGGCCGGTGACATTCGTCAGCCAGTCATTCAGTACACCGGTGTCATCATTGAGTACAATACCCTCAACGCTTGTCACGGTATCAATCTGCAGCGGCGTGGTAATGATTTTTTCATTGCCCGCATCATCCGTCACCGTTAACTGCACGGTATACGAGCCATCAGCCAGTGCTTCAGGCAGCGTGAAAGTGCCCGCGCCCTGTGAAATGGTCACAGGCCAGCTTTTGCCATTAAGCGATATCACCACGCTGACCACATCCGCATCAATATTGCCAATAGCGAACGTCGGGCGGGTATTATTCGTCAGGTTATCCGTATTACTGAAACCGGAATCATCTTCACTGTTAAGGGCCAACGTTGGCACTGACAGCTGGCTGTCGATGGTGAAATCCAGTGAGTTGGCGCTGCTGTTACCGGCCAGATCAGTGACCGTCACTGACAGGCTATGGTTACCGTCCCCGAGCGCGGATGGCACCGTAAAGTGCCACTGCCCGGCGGCATCCTGCACCGCCGCCTGTGCTACACCGCCGTCCACGCTGACCATCACCGTCGCGGCGTCGCTGTCGGTAACAATCGCAAAGCCCGGCGTGGTGTCGTTGGTCTGGTTATCCCCTGATGTACCGGTATCATCACTTAGCGTAATGACCGGTGCATTAATCGCCGTATCGACGGTCATATTCAGTGCCACGGAAGTGGCGGTATTACCTGCATGTCAGTTACCCGCACCTGCACACTGTAATCGCCGTCTGCCAGTACCGGGGCGGTAAAGCCCCAGAGGCCGCCCTCTTTGGTCGCCGGATAGGCCGTGCCGTTGATCAGAACTTCTGCGGTCACCACGTCGGCATCGATACTGCTCAACACAAAGGCCGGGGTGGTATCGCGGGTAATATTATCTGTCGAATACCTGCCACTGTCGGATGCTTCAGCCAGATCAATCACGGGGACGGTCAGTTGGGTATCCACCGTAAAGCTGACCGGGCTGGATGCCGTATTGCCTGCGACATCGGTAATCACTGCGGTTGCCGTATAAACACCGTCTGCCAGAGAAACCGGCAGCGTAAAACTGTTCCCGTTGCTGAGATCAATGATGTATTCAGCCCCGTTACTGAGCACCAGTGTCAGGCTGGCCATATCTGCCGCAATATTACTGAAGGTAAACGTCGGGGTGGCATCATGTGTCACGCCGTCGCTGTTGCTGGCACCTGTATCAGACTCGGCGTTTAGTACAAGCGTGACCGGTGCAACAGCGGTATCCACCGTCATGTTAAGCGCCCCGGAAGTCGCCACGTTGCCCGCGTCGTCGGTGACCTGCACCTGCACGCTGTGCTCACCGTCCGCCAGCTCCGGCGCGGTAAAACTCCAGACACCGGCGGTCTGCGTGGCCGGGTAGGCCGTGCCGTCGATCAGCACGCTGACCGCCACCGCGTCCGCGTCGATGTTGCTCAGGGTAAACGCCGGGGTAGTGTTGTTGGTGATGTTGTCGGTGGTGCTGGCACCGGTATCTGAACCATCATTCAGATCGATAACCGGCAGGCTCAGCGTGGTGTCGACGGTAAAGGCAAACGCCTCGCCGGCAATGCTGTTGCCCGCAATATCCGTCACCGTGACTACCAGGTTGTGCTCACCGTCACCGAGTGCGGATGGCACCGTAAAGTGCCACTGTCCGGCCGCGTCCCGCACCGCCGCCTGCCCCGCGCCGCCGTCCACGCTGACCGTGACCGTCACCACATCACTGTCGGTCGCGATCGCAAAGCCCGGCGTGGTGTCATTGGTCTGGTTGTCGCCCGCCGTGCCGGTGTCGTCGCTCAGCGTGATAACCGGGGCAGAAATGGTCGTATCAACCGTGATATCCAGCGCCGCCGAGGTCGCGGTATTGCCCGCGTCGTCGGTCACCCGCACCTGCACGTTGTAGTCACCGTCCGTCAGTTCCGGCGCGGTAAAGCTCCAGACATCGCCCTCTTTTGTCGCCGGGTAGGCGGTGCCGTTGATCAGCACCTCGACCGTCACCGCGTCCGCGTCAACGTTGCTCAGGGTAAAGGCCGGGGTGGCGATGTTGGTAATGTTGTCCGAGGCGAGTGCGCCGGTATCCGAACCGTCAGTCAGGTCGATAACCGGCACGCTCAGCGTGGTGTCCACAGTAAAGGCAAAGGCGTCGCCGGCAATGCTGTTGCCCGCAGTATCCGTCACCGTCACCACCAGATTGTGTTCGCCGTCAGCGAGGGCGGCAGGCACCGCAAAGTGCCACTGCCCGACCGCGTCCTGCACCGCCGCCTGCGCCGCACCGCCGTCCACGCTGACCGTCACCACCACCACGTCCGCGTCGGTAACAATCGCAAAGCCCGGTGTGGTGTCGTTGGTCTGGTTATCGCCCGCCACGCCGGTGTCGTCGCTCAGGGTAATCAGCGGCGCGGATATGGCGGTGTCCACCGTCACGTCCAGCGCCCCGGAGGTCGCGACGTTGCCCGCGTCGTCGGTCACCCGCACCTGCACAGCATAGTTGCCGTCGGCGAGTTCCGGGGCGGTAAAACCCCAGATCCCGCCGGTCTGCGTGGCCGGGTAGGCCGTGCCGTCGATCAGCACCTCGACCGTCACCGCGTCCGCGTCAACGTTGCTCAGGGTAAAAGCCGGGGTGGCGTTGTTGGTAATGTTGTCGGTGGTGCTCGCACCGGTATCTGAACCGTCATTCAGATCGATAACCGGCACGCTCAGCGTCGTGTCCACGGTAAAGGCGAATGCCTCACCGGACGTGCGGTTACCGGCAGTATCCGTCACCGTCACCACCAGGTTGTGTTCGCCGTCAGCGAGGGCGGCAGGCACAGTAAAGTGCCACTGTCCGGCGCTGTCCCGCACCGCCGCCTGCGCCGCGCCGCCGTCAATGCTGACCAGCACCGTCACCACGTCCGCGTCGGTCGCGATCGCAAAGCCCGGCGTGGTGTCATTGGTCTGGTTATCCCCCGCCACGCCGGTGTCGTCGCTCAGGGTAATCAGCGGTGCGGATATGGCGGTGTCCACCGTCACGTCAAGCGCCCCGGAGGTCGCGACGTTGCCCGCGTCGTCGGTGACCCGCACCTGTACGTTGTAGTCACCGTCGGCGAGTGCCGGCGCGGTGAAGCTCCAGACATCGCCCTCTTTGGTGGCCGGATACACGGTGCCGTTGATCAGCACCTCGACCGTCACCGCGTCCGCGTCAATCTGGCTCAGGGTAAAGGCCGGGGTAGTGTTATTGGTGATGTTGTCGGTCATATCCGCGCCGCTGTCGGACGCATCGGTCAGATCGATAACCGGCAGGCTCAGCGTGGTGTCCACGGTAAAGGCGAATGCCTCACCGGACGTACTGTTACCGGCAGTATCCGTGACCGTCACCACCATGTTATGTTCGCCGTCAGCGAGGGCCGCCGGCACAGTAAAGTGCCACTGTCCGGCCGCGTCCTGCACCGCCGCCTGCGCCGCGCCGCCGTCCACGCTGACCGTGACCGTCACCACATCACTGTCGGTCGCGATCGCAAAGCCCGGGGTGGTGTCATTGGTCTGGTTGTCGCCCGCCACGCCGGTGTCGTCGCTCAGGGTGACCCCCGGCGCAGATATGGCGGTGTCCACCGTCATGTTAAGCGCCCCGGAAGTGGCCACGTTGCCCGCGTCGTCGGTCACCCGCACCTGCACAGCATAGTCACCGTCGGTCAGTTCCGGCGCGGTAAAGCTCCATATCCCGCCGGTCTGCGTGGCCGGATACACGGTGCCGTTGATCAGCACCTCGACCGTCACCGCGTCCGCGTCAATCTGGCTCAGGGTAAAGGCCGGGGTAGTGTTATTGGTGATGTTGTCGGTCATATCCGCGCCGCTGTCGGACGCATCGGTCAGGTTGATAACCGGCAGGCTCAGCGTGGTGTCCACGGTAAAGGCGAATGCCTCACCGGACGTACTGTTACCGGCAGTATCGGTCACCGTCACCACCAGATTGTGTTCGCCGTCAGCGAGGGCCGACGGTACAGTAAAGTGCCACTGTCCGGCGCTGTCCTGTACCGCCGCCTGCGCCGCGCCGCCGTCCACGCTGACCGTGACCGTTACCACATCACTGTCGGTCGCGATCGCAAAGCCCGGCGTGGTGTCATTGGTCTGATTATCGCCCGCCACGCCGGTGTCGTCGCTCAGGGTGACCCCCGGCGCGGATATGGCGGTGTCCACCGTCACGTCAAGCGCCCCGGAAGTGGCCACGTTGCCCGCGTCGTCGGTGACCCGCACCTGCACAGCATAGTCACCGTCGGTCAGTTCCGGCGCGGTAAAGCCCCATATCCCGCCGGTCTGCGTGGCCGGATACACGGTGCCGTTGATCAGCACCTCGACCCTCACCGCGTCCGCGTCAATCTGGCTCAGCGCAAAGGCCGGAGTAGTGTTATTGGTGATGTTGTCGGTCATATCCGCGCCGCTGTCGGACGCATCGGTCAGATCGATAACCGGCAGGCTCAGCGTGGTGTCCACGGTAAAGGCGAATGCCTCGCCGGACGTGCTGTTACCGGCAGTATCCGTGACCGTCACCACCATGTTATGTTCGCCGTCAGCCAGTGAGGCAGACACCGCAAAGTGCCACTGCCCTTCGCTGTCCTGTACCGCCGCCTGCGCCGCGCCGCCGTCCACGCTGACCAGCACCGTCGCGGCGTCGCTGTCGGTCGCGATCGCAAAGCCCGGCGTGGTGTCATTGGTCTGGTTGTCGCCCGCCAGGCCGGTGTCGTCGCTCAGGATGACTACTGGCGCAGAAATCGCGGTGTCCACCGTCACGTCCAGCGCCCCGGAGGTCGCGACGTTGCCCGCGTCGTCGGTGACCCGCACCTGTACGTTGTAGTCACCGTCGGCGAGTTCCGGCGCGGTAAAGCTCCAGCTATCCCCGGTCTGCGTGGCCGGATACACGGTGCCGTTGATCAGCACCTCGACCCTCACCGCGTCGGCGTCAACGTTGCTCAGGGTAAAGGCCGGGGTGGCGTTGTTGGTGATGTTGTCGGTGGTGCTCGCGCCGGTATCTGAACCGTCATTCAGGTCGATAACCGGCAGGCTCAGCGTCGTGTCCACGGTAAAGGCGAAGGCCTCGCCGGACGTGCTGTTACCGGCAGTATCCGTCACCGTCACCACCAGATTATGTTCGCCGTCAGCGAGGGCGGCAGGCACCGCAAAGTGCCACTGTCCGGCGCTGTCCTGTACCGCCGCCTGCGCCGCGCCGCCGTCCACGCTGACCGTGACCGTTACCACATCACTGTCGGTCGCGATCGCAAAGCCCGGCGTGGTGTCATTGGTCTGGCTGTCGCCCGTCACGCCGGTGTCGTCACTCAGGGTGACTACTGGCGCAGAAATCGC
Organism: Rahnella sp. PD4; assembly: GCF_049199325.1. Lineage (NCBI taxonomy): Bacteria > Pseudomonadati > Pseudomonadota > Gammaproteobacteria > Enterobacterales > Yersiniaceae > Rahnella > Rahnella sp. PD4. Next base: position 177,091 of record NZ_JBLZQF010000010.1, read on the forward strand.
GGTGTCCACCGTCACGTCCAGCGCCCCGGAAGTGGCCACGTTGCCCGCGTCGTCGGTCACCCGCACCTGCACGCTGTAGTCGCCGTCGGTCAGTTCCGGCGCGGTAAAGCTCCATATCCCGCCGGTCTGCGTGGCCGGATACACGGTGCCGTTGATCAGCACCTCGACTCTCACCGCGTCCGCGTCAATCTGGCTCAGCGCAAAGGCCGGGGTAGTGTTATTGGTGATGTTGTCGGTGGTGCCGGCACCGGTATCTGAACCGTCGGTCAGATCGATAACCGGCACGCTCAGCGTCGTGTCCACGGTAAAGGCGAATGCCTCACCGGACGTGCGGTTACCGGCAGTATCCGTCACCGTCACCACCAGGTTGTGTTCGCCGTCAGCGAGGGCGGCAGACACCGCAAAGTGCCACTGTCCGGCGCTGTCCCGCACCGCCGCCTGCGCCGCGCCGCCGTCAATGCTGACCAGCACCGTCACCACGTCCGCGTCGGTCGCGATCGCAAAGCCCGGCGTGGTGTCATTGGTCTGGTTATCCCCCGCCACGCCGGTGTCGTCGCTCAGGGTAATCAGCGGTGCGGATATGGCGGTGTCCACCGTCACGTCAAGCGCCCCGGAGGTCGCGACGTTGCCCGCGTCGTCGGTGACCCGCACCTGTACGTTGTAGTCACCGTCGGCGAGTGCCGGCGCGGTGAAGCTCCAGACATCGCCCTCTTTGGTGGCCGGATACACGGTGCCGTTGATCAGCACCTCGACCGTCACCGCGTCCGCGTCAATCTGGCTCAGGGTAAAGGCCGGGGTAGTGTTATTGGTGATGTTGTCGGTCATATCCGCGCCGCTGTCGGACGCATCGGTCAGATCGATAACCGGCAGGCTCAGCGTGGTGTCCACGGTAAAGGCGAATGCCTC